>DATGFZ010000332.1:0-13167 GCA_035308805.1 Puia sp.
GTATATATCAAACCATTACTTCCAGGCACAACCGTTAATTGTTGATTGACAGGAGTAGTAACAGAAGATGCATCGCCGCCTACCATCCAATTGTCAGGCGTGGCACTACCGGTAATGAATAAAGTGCCCGTTGATGGCGGATTAACTTGCGGGGGTATCGCATAAGGAATAACCGTATAATCCAGTGTGTTTGAATATAAGGGCAGGCTCTCTTCATTTAAAAAACTTTCGATGCGCACTTCTATATTGTGCTGAACGCCGGTTTGAAGCTGCATATCACCAAACAAAATAAAATTCAGCTCGCTAATGGTAAACGTTTTTTGCAGGTCTGAAGATATACCGATCTGAACCGTGTTTGTGCCGGCAAAATTTGCACCCACCGTATCAATCTGCAAATTATAATTAACATTTAATGAACTTATTCCATTACTAAACGAATAGGCAGGATTTGTCCATGAAAATACAATGGCTGTATTGGTAGAATCGGCAGCACTTAAAGGGATGGAATCGCTGTTGGCGACCGAAGCAGACAGTACGGGCGCAGTACCGCCGCCTGTATAGGTTATCTCCGCAACATTTTTTTTGCAGGAAACAAAAAGAATCAATCCCCACAGCGCAAATGAAATTTTATTGAAATATTTTTTCATAATAAGTTTTTTACACGTTATTAATAACCCGGATTTTGAATGAGGTTATGATTGGCTGATATGTCAAATGCCGGTATTGGAAATAAATTCAAATTATCACTAACGGCAGTTCCATTTTGGACGCCGCCTTTCCAGGCCCACAGATATGCGTTTGTGGTAAACTGACCAAATCTTACAAGATCTGTTCGTCTCAATCCCTCCCACATAAATTCACGGCCCCTTTCGTTTAAAATATCCGGTAAAGTGATGCTGGTCGCGATGCCGCTGCTATCGCCATAGGCTCTTATCCGGACATCATTATAGTAGGTCAAAGCCTGTGAAGCTGATCCGGTACTGGCGCCACGCAATACAGCTTCTGCGTAATCCAGATAGATTTCCGCCATTCTGAATAAGGGCATATCAATGCTGGAAAAAGTAGTCGTTGGATCTGTATCCGGATCTTCGGCGCCGGACCTGGTCAGGTTCCTAAATTTGAAAGATGAATATCCATCTGTGGGGGCGTCGAGCAATTGGGTCATAATCAAACTCTGTCCTGTTGTCCAGAATTGTCCGCGTGTATCATGAGCAGTATCAAAAAGCCCTACAAATTGTTGTGTAATCCGGATGCATTCCCATGACCCTGATTGAGCTCCGCCGGAAATAGCATGCGGAACGCCGGCTGGTCCATTCACTAAAACGGTAGTTCCCCCATAAGTCTGCGTGTGTGTACCGTCGTACGGGATCGTAAATATGAATTCGTCAGTATTCAAGTTATTATCAGCAAGCATCAATTCTGAGAATTTGGGATGGAGCGTATATCCTGCATTGATTAGTTTATTGCAATAGGCAATGACACTATCAGTTTGCGGGCTCCCCGTATAGATTTGCGCATTTAAATAAACCCTGGATAATAATGCCCATGCTGCGGCTTGGTCTGCACGACCATATTGATTTAATTTCGGAGCTACCAAATCCGCATTGATCGCTTTTAATTCTGATACTACATATGTGAAAAGGTCTGCGCGTTTAATTTGTTTGGGAAGTGTGGTTCCGATAACTGTATTTTCGTCTACGAAAGGAGGGTTGCCATATAGATCCATCAGCACCCAATATTGATATGCTCTGATAAATCTTGCCTCGGCTCGGTATTCACGTATCGTATCTGCACTTGCGCCTGCGATGCCTCTTGAGGCTAGATTAGCATCGGAAGATTGCCTGATAAAATCATTACACAGCGTGATCTGAAAAAAAGAACGATAGTACAAACCTCCAACCACTTCATTGTTGGCGTCCCATTGCATTTCATGTATTAACAAAGGGTCTGTGGTACTATGATAATTCCAGCCTGCTTCATCTGTAGTCAAAGACTGCAGGTACCAAAAGTCCCGGAAAAAATCAGAGTTGCCCTCATCAGCAATTATTTGTGTTGGAAGATCTGGCTGACCCGCGCCTCCCTGATTGCCGGTAAGTGCCCACGCACTGTACACCTTAGCCATCGCTTGTTGATAACCGCCAGGTGTGCTGTATAATTGAACCGGCGTTAAATTATTAGTAGGAGATAAATCAAGCTTTTTGAGACAGCCCGAAAACGTGGCGGCCGCAAACGCAACAAAAAGCATCATTTTAAAAGCTCTCATATACTTAAATTAAATTTTTATTAATCAGGATGTTGCTTACAGTATATACGAAAAAAATCATAAAAAGGGTTATTGTAGATTAAGATTTAAGCCTAATGAAAATATGCGTGGTCTCGGGTAATTGTTGTTATCAATCCCACTGCTTACTTCCGGATCTATACCGGTATATTTTGTAATTACAAAAACATTTTGGATGCTAAAATTGGCTCTCAGCGATCCGGTGTTCTTAATTACTTTACCGAAATCATAACCTATATTAAAATTGTCCATCTTTAGAAAAGAACCGTTCTGTAAAAAATAATCACTGAGGAATTCAGTAGTGGTATTGCCCTTAAATTTTGTAACCAGGTAATTGGTAGACACATTATTGATGACCGATCCCCCCAAAACATTTGACAAACTTCCGTCGGTTGCCAGGAACTGATCATAGACATAGTTATTAAAGCTGGCCCGCAATACAAACCCTGCACTCCATTTTTTATACGACACGTTCGTGCTAAAGCCAAGAAAAAGGTCGGGATCGGCGCGTTTGTCTTTTACCGCGTCACTGCTATTGATTATGCCATCCCTGTTTACATCATTGAATAAACCTTCGATGGGAAGACCAGTTTTACTGTCGTATATCTGCTGGTATAAGTTGAAAGTATTTCTGCTGTAGCCGACTGAGTTAAGAAAAGCAAAACCCTGAGCACCCGTCCCGTTGATTTGGCCCAAAGGAAACCCGAGGTATTTGGGATCATCCGGAATCACGGTTAGATTGGTGATCCTGTTTTTATTATAAGCTATATTAAAATTTGCATCCCAATTCAGGTCTTTGCTCTTGATCGGTTGCCCATTGATATTCAATTCAACCCCTTTGTTTTCCATGGTGCCGACGTTGGATAAAATAAACGCAGAAAAATTCGTTCCGGCAGGCTCGGGTATCGACTCCAGAAGATTTGAGGTCTTTTTGTCGTATAGTTCGATGCTGCCTGTGATCCTGTTGCCGAGAAATCCATAATCCAAACCAAGATTGGTGGTTGCTGTTTGCTCCCATTTTAAATTTTGATCATATCCGCCCGGTCTGTATCCCTGAATAAATGTATTCCCAAATTGATAGGCGGCGTTGGAAGAAGCTAAAGCATAGCTGGGCAGGTAACTATAATCAGCAATGCCATCTTGTTGCCCTGTAATTCCATAACCAATGCGTAAACCCAAATCTGAAATAAAAGCATTGTTCTTCAAAAAACTTTCATTGCTCACTTTCCACTTAAATGCTCCGGAAGGAAATATTCCCCATTTATTGCCTTTTCCTATAGAGCCAATGGTTGTACCAACACCATAAGGTCCGAATTTAGAAGACCCGTCATCGCGGATCGTGCCGGTCAGGTAAAAGCGATCATCATAAGAATATGCAGCTCTGCCAAAAATAGAAATGATCGTATTTTCAGGTTTATCAAAAGGCGCCGTCGAATCTCCCGTATTTATTTCGACGCCGGTTGCACTGTAATTTCCGTATTCGTAGTTTGTAGTAAGAAAATTATTGTAAGAATAACCTACAACTGCGTCTATCTTACTTTTGATTGATTTCAGATCTTTTATATAATTCAGGTAATATTCAACAACCGTATTCTGTATCGTTGATTTGTATTTGTTGTTTGATCCGCCGAGAGTTCCCGGATTTTGAACATTATAATTCGATGCAGCGCTATCAGGGATAAATGTGGTTCCCTTTCCGGTGGCTATATCATAACCTGCGTTGACTTTTACGTGTAATTCAGGTAAAAAATTAAAATTATAATCAAGTTGAATATTACCAATGCTTCTTAAAGGACTGGACGTGTTTTTATTTTCGTACAGTAAGCCCAAAGGATTATAAGGAATATTCGGACGCAGATTTCCGCTGGTATCTACCCATTCGAAATATCCGCCAAATCTTTTGCTCTTTGAATAAACAGGCTGCGTCGGATCATAGCCAATGGCAGCCCCGATTGCCCCCTGGTTTGCAAATCTTGTATTTTCAAAACTTCCTTTTACATTAAGGTCGACTTTTAAATGGTTATCAAAAAATGTGGGATTTAATGCGAGTGAAACACTGGTTTTTTGCAGGTTATCGGTTTTTAAAATGCCGTCCTGATCCTGAAAACCTATAGAAATCCTATAAGGCAGAACTTTGATGCCACCGCTAATGCTTATATCATTAGTCGTTCCAAATGCATTATGAAAAATCTGATCCTGCCAGTTGGTGTTTGCAGTTCCAAGCAACGCAATTTGTGCAGGCGTTCCATTTGCCTTGACTACTGAGCGCATTTGATCACCATTTAAAACGTCTACTTTTTTTGCAATGGTTGAAACAGCATTCACTGTATTAAAATTCACCCTCAACGCACCATTTTTTCCTTTTTTTGTTGTTATTATTATTACACCGTTGGAGGCGCGGGAACCATAGATGGCGGTGGCGGAGGCGTCTTTAAGAATGGTGAAAGATTCGATGTCATCTGAATTGATCATGCTTAACGAATTTGCCGTACCTGGTATAGTGGCGTTCGATAAAGGGACACCATCAATAACAATCAGCGGATCATTGCTTGCGCCACCATCAATTCCAAACGAAGAACCGCCCCGGATGCGTATGGTGCTTCCTGAACCCGGCGCACCCCCGTTTGAAATAACAGAAACGCCTGCAACTTTGCCGGCTATCATCTGATCGGGTGTGGTAATGAGTCCTTTCTGAAAATCCTTTTCAGATACTACTGAAATGGATCCGGTTAAATCTTTTTTGCGCGCCGTACCATAACCGATGACCACTACTTCGCTTAAAGAGGAATTAGAGGCAACAAGCGAAACAGAAATATCACTACCGGTGATGCTCACCTGTTGGGTGGTAAAATTCACCGAAGAAAAAACAAGGGTGGTTATCTTATTATTCACAGAAATCCGGAAAGTTCCGTCAGCGGCGGTGACGACTCCTCTGTTCGAACCTTGCGGAACCACTGATACCCCCTGTACCGGAGTCCCATCTTTTGAATCGGTAACTTTTCCTGTAATGGTCTTGGTTTGTGCATTGGTAAAAATACACAGAGATAGCATGATAAGGAGAATGGTCATTCTCACAAGCAATCGTTTTTTTCTCATACTAATGGCAGTTATATGAATTAAAAATATGGCTTTGTAAACCCAATACGAAAAATCTATGCAATCGTTTGCATAAAGTTTAAAATTCTTTTGATACCTACAAAATATTTTTCAAATCCCGAGTCTCTTTTATGTACCGCTGACGATACCCAAAGCGAATATGTATATTTTACACAATATCTCCAAAAAATTATTTCGTTTTGTTTAAAAATTCTTTCCAGAGCAGGAAAAAAATATAGCTGAAACCGGATGCAGGCGGGTGTATGGCTACCCGCGATCCCATAAAAACAGGTTAAATCCTGCATCTTTTGCCTTAATATAATTACCGGAAAGCCCGTCCTGTCAAACTGTAAAAAAAGAAATCAAAATCAAAAACCTGCGGAACCGATATTTGAAAACTTTTTAAAAATCAGGTATTTTTGTTTAGAATTGCGAAACAAACGATTACACCAAAATTGCCAAACCAAATTACCTTAGCTAACATTGCGAGCGAATTGAACATTACTCCGGCGACCGTATCACGGGCTTTGCGAGATCACCCAAAAATCAGTTCAAAAACTAAAAAATCCGTACTGAAGGTCGCCGACAGACTCAATTACAAAAGAAATAAAATTGCATCTTCTCTTCGTTCGGGAAAAACCCATATGATTGGTGTCATCGTTCCCAGTGCAGAAATTAATTTTTTTGGATCAGTTGTTCATGGCATTGAGGGTCTTGCCAATTTAAACGGTTACAGTGTTCTTATTTTTCAATCTAACGAAACGCATGAACATGAAGTGAGCGGAATGGAAACTTTAATTGCGGCACGCGTGGACGGAATTTTGGTTTCCATTGCAAAAGATACAATTGATCATTCTCATTTTGTCGAAGCAAAACAAAAAGGCATTCCACTGGTGTTTTTTGACCGCGCCAATGACAATATTGGCATACCTTCTGTAGTGATCGATGATTTTCGGGGAGCATTCATTGCCACGGAACACCTCATCAGACAAGGGTATAAAAAAATTGCGCATGTTTCCGGTCCCCAAAATATCAAAGTTTTTTCCGATCGTCTGAAGGGTTATTTGGCTGCGCTGCAGGCAAATAATATAAAAGCGAACAGCAGTCTTATTTACCAGGGCAATGTGTCCATTGAATCCGGCAGGAAAGCTGCGAAATATTTCCTGGCAAAAAAAGTCCCACCGGATGCCGTTTTCGCAGCAGAAGATTTTACCGCACTTGGAGTGGTCAAAGAGATCAAGAATCATAAAATCAAAATACCAGAAGAATTTGGCGTTTTTGGTTTTGCAAACGAATTATTTGGCGAGCACATCAGTCCAACACTTTCTACAATTGATCAGCAGACTGTTCTCATGGGCAAGGAAGCCTTTAAATTATTACTCCAGTTTATCGAGGAAAAAGACATCGCTGTTGCTATCCAAAAAAAGATCGTTTTGGAACCCATTCCTATTTTCAGGGAATCTTCATCAGGAAAAAAAAACGGATAATATTTTCGGTTAAAAATTATAATTTGCAGTGCAAACGATTGCATTGCGTTTTTGCGGGAACAAAAGTCGTTTGTTGACAGTAAATGATGTTATGAGACATTTTCCATGCATATTTATTTTTATTTTTTTGGGTATGACTGGGTGTAAAAAAGCCGGGTCTTCCGCTGCTAATGCCGGAGGATCAGATACAACTTCGACCCCTGATTTCATAAAAGGCGCTGATGTAAGCTGGCTCACCCAAATGGAAGCAAGCGGATATAAATTTTATGACAGTTCCGGTGTGCAGGAAGATTGCCTTCAGATTTTAAAAGGCCTGGGGATGAATGCGATCCGGCTTCGCGCCTGGGTAAATCCGTCAGACGGATGGTGTAACACCCATGACGTTGCTGTTAAAGCAATTCGTGCAAGAAATTTGGGATTCAAAATCATGATTGATTTTCATTATAGTGATGTATGGGCCGATCCCGGTCATCAGACCAAACCCGTTGCCTGGACAAACTATAGCTTCGATTCATTGGGATCTGCCGTATACAATTACACCATGCAGGTAATGGACACTTTAAAAAGTATCGGCATCACGCCCCAATGGGTCCAGGTTGGCAACGAAACCAATGATGGAATGCTGTGGGAAGACGGAAGAGCAACAACCCACATGCAAAACTTTGCCGCCCTGGTCAATGCAGGGTATAATGCGGTAAAATCGGTTAATGATTCAACGAAAGTGATCCTTCATATTTCCAATGGTTATGACAATAGCTTGTTTCGGTGGATGTTTGATAGTCTTTCGGCAAATCATGTGCAATGGGACATTATCGGAATGTCCTTGTATCCTTCCACTTCAAATTGGCAGTCGCTTGATTCGCAATGCCTGGTAAATATGAATGACATGGTCTCCCGCTACCACAAAGAAGTCATGATTTGCGAAGTGGGAATGGATGTTACAGCCCCAACGACCTGTGAATCTTTTTTGACCGACATCATCAAAAAAACAAAGTCTGTTGCGGGAAGTAATGGTCTCGGTATTTTTTACTGGGAGCCTGAATCTTACAACTGGCAGGGATATGGATACGGAGCTTTTGATAATTCAGGTAGACCAACTGCAGCCCTGCATGCTTTTTTGAACTAAAAAAACATGGGAAACAGAAAATCAGTATGATCAACAGCAAATAGCTCAGGATGTTTACCAGGAAATTTTATTTATTGATTTTAATTGTCTCTGTTTTTTATTGTACCAATGCATTTACTTCTTTTTCTTTGAATTCAAAAAATAAAAAAGAAAAAATGCTCGGTGCAGATATTTCTTTTTTACCACAGCTTGAAAGCAGAGGAATTAAATTTAGTGTTGATGGCGTTGAAAAGGATGCCATTCAAATTCTAAAAGATCATGGGTTTAATTATATACGACTTAGGATTTTTAACGATCCGGCAGCTGACAGTGGCTATTCTCCCAAGAAAGGATTTTGTGATCTGGATCACACAAAGGCAATGGCATTGCGCATCAAGAAAGCGAATATGAAATTTCTTCTTGATTTTCATTACAGCGATACCTGGGCGGACCCGGGGAAACAATTCAAACCCAAAGCCTGGAAAAATTATGATTTTGAGCAACTCAAAAATGCGGTGTATGATTTTACAAAAAAAGTGGTCGCTGAATTAAAAGACCAAGGCACCCCTCCAGATATGGTGCAGATAGGAAATGAAATAAATCACGGAATGATCTGGCCCGACGGCAGTTTTGCGTACCCAGATACGCTTGCTGCATTTATTAAAGCCGGAATAAAAGCTGTAAGGGAAGTAAGCCCGGCTGCGAAAATTATGCTCCATATTGCGTGCGGCGGACAAAATGCAGAATCAGTTACATTCATTGACGCCATGCTGGCGCGAAATGTTCAGTTTGATATTATTGGTGAATCATATTATCCCCGATGGCATGGGACGCTTCAGCAACTTGATAGCAATCTTACCGATCTTGCAAAAAAATATAAGCAGGACGTCATTGTTGCTGAATATACCGAACATAAAAAAGAAGTTAATGATATTGAATTCAATTTGCCCGATAACAAAGGAACTGGCACCTTTATTTGGGAACCATTGAATACGTGGGAACAGGTCTTTGATAAAAAAGGACTGGGAAAAGATTCTTTGCTGAATATATATACTGATATCAAAAAAAAATATAAAATTCAGTAAGAGTGGTTTCAATTTTTTTCAACCCGCTTTCTTGATTTATTTAGGATCAAATGACTAATCGTCCATCTCGCTGCGGCACCTAAAAATCTTTTGATAATATTGGCCGAACTTCCAGGCAATATTTTTTTTACTATAACAGACCCTAAGGTTCCTGCTATTGAAGGCAATAATGAATTTTGCTCACTAAGAACATTGTGAAAGGCACTTTTTATCAGGTTAACGGATTTCAGGCTTTCATAGGTATCCTCCAATTGATCATGCAATGCCTGTTCCTGTTGTCTTTTCTTTTGTTCTAAAAAATATATTCTTTCTCTTAAGTCTTTTGCGGTATAAATTTTCATTTCCATAATCAAAATTTTATTTCATCAGCTTCTGCAATTAACGATAAGAAAATACTGTGCCGCAAAATGCCTGAATAACTGGCATGAATATGTCTTATAGGGGAATAGGGTATTTAACTTTTTTAGATAAAGCGAGAAAAAATAATTCATGTCCCTAAAAAAAAATCTTTTAACTTTTTCCATTTTTCTTTTTCCGACGGTTATTATTGCTCAGCAGCAAAATCCTGATACGGCGAAAGTCCGACAAAAAGATTTACTCGATATTTTTTCCAAATATATCAAATTCAAAAAGCACAAGATTCCAAAAGAGAAAGTGGTGTATTTTTCTTTTTTGCCGTTGTCCGGTGCTTCAACCAACGGTAACAGTTTTATCGTGTCATCGGTAAATGCAACATTCCGTTTGGGTGCAGCCTTTAGTACAAACCTGTCCAGCGTTTATTTTATTCCATATACCAATTTGAGTACGCGTTTCGGTTTTATTATTAAGCCCAATGTGTATTTAAACAATAATGACTGGAACATGAATGGTGATTTGAGAATCATTCACAATGATGTGGAAACTTACGGACTTGGCGGCAATACGACTACTGACAGCGGCAACTTAATTTCGAATGATCAGATCAGGATATATATGAACGCGAACCGCCGGATAAAAGGTTATTTTTATGTAGGCTTGGGATACAATCTTGATTATTTCTATCACATTCATGAAAACTGGATGCAGGGCACCGAAAGTGCTTTTAAGAGATATGGCATCGGAACCGGTTCGGCGTCAACAACAAGTGGCATCGGCCCGAACTTCGTGTATGACGACAGGGCAAACCTCAATAACCCCATTGAAGGCTTTTATTCGTTTCTTTCGTTTCGTATAAATCCTGCATTTTTAGGAAGCTCCTACAACTGGACCTCCATTTATCTTGACAACAGAAAATATATTCCCTTAAGCGATCACTGGCATTCTGTGCTTGCCTTTTGGGCAGTGTACTGGGGCACCTTTGGCAATGTCCCTTACCTGGACCTGCCAACAACTGCAGGTGACGTCAGCGAAAAAATCGGCAGAGGGTATTTGCGTTGGCGTTATCGGGGAAAACAAATGTTGTATGGTGAGGCGGAATATCGTTTTGATATTACGGCAAATGGCTTTTTGGGTGGAGTTGTATTTACCAACGTAGAAAGCTTCACACAACCGAACAGCAACAATTTCGCATATTTATTACCGGCAATTGGGACAGGATTGCGCGTCAAGTTCAATAAAAAATCAAATGTAAACATGACACTTGATTTTGCAGTCGGCGAAAATTCTTTTGACTGGCATTTGAGCCTGGGTGAGTTTTTCTAAAATATGCACTCATCTTGCAGACAACAAAACAGTAAGCCCGGTAAAAAATCCTTTTATAAAAGTTGACGAGTGTAGAAATATTTTCACTTAAAGGGGAAATATTTGCATCAGAAGAATGGGCCTCATAGTCAAGTCACCCAAAATATTATGAGCCCGCGTTGACTTGTCAACAAGTGTTTATAAACTTGTGAACAAGTGTTTATAAAAATGAGGAGACTGATTTCCTTTTCAAAAATAAAAATTATAGTTTTATTTCTCATCCACTATCCCCACTATATCCTTCAGCTGTTGCAGCCCGTGATTAACCGATATCCTGCCAATTAAAAGTTTTCCCGGAATCTTTTGTTGTTTTTTAAACCCTCATGAAGTTTATGGTATTTCATTTGAAGGTTATATAAATAAAATTACGCCTTATGGTAACACATCTACCCTTGTTTTTTTTGCAGGAAAAAATTAACGACCTGCAAACAGCATTGTTTTACAACCTTTCGGGTTCGGTTTTTAAAACGCCTACATCTGTTATCCATGCACTTAGGACAGATGACTGCGGACAGATTTGGTTTTCTTTGCCTGCGAATGGCTGTATAAATGAGCTTGATAAAGAATTTCCTTCATTTCTGCAGTTTTTTAAAAAAGGTAAAAATTTTCATGTTAAAATAAATGGAAGAGCATTTATTGTTAACGATCCTGAAGAAGTAAATTCTATTTCTTGGGCAGACAACAAAATGAAAAACGATGCAATAACTGGAAAGCTGATGTTGTTAAAGGTAAAAATTCAGTACGCCGATTATTTTGGACAAAAACAAAAACAGGCAAAAATTGAATGGGTGAGTATCTTGAAAAATATTTATTCTTTTGTGTTTGAAAATAGCCAGTCAAAATATTCATTCCTGCATAACATCACCACAAAGTCCAACTCTTTTCCGGGAAGAATTCAATATAATTGATTATGCAATGAAATGGTGGAGCAAATTATTTTCATCGCTCATGTGAGAGGGTTACAAAAAAGATTTTTTTGTCGACTTTTTTTCTTCCATGAGGAAACGAAATAAGTGATATTTCACTCCATAAAATCAGGGGTTGTCCTTCTACATTGTTTTTACCAACAGTTTGCAAAAAAGCAGGTTCGTATTCACAAGATTGTGCTGATTAAAAACTCCTTCAGCCTTATCTTTTTCAAATATGCAGACCTGCTGTTCAACGCGTTTTCTTTCATCAGCGGAGAAATAATCAATGATCAAATACCTTTTAGTATTTGTTGCTTTCATTGCTTAGGCTGGCGATTGAAAAAGGACATTTCAATAATTTAAGTTGAAGCCAACGAAATTCAGTTACCCCGGTTTGATCAGAGATTACCCTAAAAACCGTTTAGGTTTTTGCCGAAATAAATAGAACTATTCTTTGATAAACTTAACCGTAATCCTTTTATGTTGTCCGACTAAAATCTGCATTGTATACATACCGCTGTTCAATCTTGATGCATCAATTGTCTGGCTGAAATAGTTATTTGGTTTATCGGTTTGTTTCGTTAGCGCCAATCTGCCAAGCATATCAAATATATTGATGCGCATTGTGCCATTGCTGTCGCTGGTTATTTGCAGGTTGATAATGCCTTGAGTTGGATTCGGGAATAATAATATTTTTTCCGCTGCAGGTACAGCCGCTGTTGTTGGGTTGGAATCGGGTTGTTGTTCTGCCGTACTTATTTGCCCCCCCATTGTTTGTGAAGTGACAGAACCCGTGCCGGCAGCTTTAACGACTATTTGGGTGGTTGCACTTCCGGTTGCTCCGCGGTTATCCGTGACCGTAAGTTGGTAAACATAGGTACCTGCAACCAATCCGGATATGGTGGCAGTAACCGTTTTGTTTCCGGTAATCGTTGGTGTTGATGGTCCTGACACCCTAGTCCAGCTGTATGCGGCAATGGTACCATCAGCATCGGTCGATTTGCTTCCGCTTAAGGTCGCTTTATTTGTCGGGAGTGTTATTGTCTGATTTGCACCTGCATTGGCAACCGGTGGTTGATTGACAATGATAGTCACCGTCGCGGTTGCTGTCAAACCATGGCTGTCGGTAGCCTTCAATTGGAATACATAAGTGCCAGCAATCAGTTTGCTCAAAGTTGCTGAAACTCTATTTGCATTGGAGATCGTTGCACTGTTTGGTCCGGAAACTTCCGTCCATGCATAGGAGGTGATCGTTCCTGTGGCATCGGTCGCTGTACCCGTCAGCGTTCCTGTAGTAGTGGGTAAATTAATTGTTTGATTTGACCCGGCGCTCACGACCGGTGGCGGATATACAACGGTGATGGTTACCGTTGCACTCGCCGATAAACCATGGCTGTCAGTAACTTTCAATTGAAAAACATAAGTGCCTGCTATTAAACCTGCGACACTTGCAGAAACCCTTGCCGCATTCGTGATGGTTACCGTA
>DATGFZ010000333.1:0-2088 GCA_035308805.1 Puia sp.
ATTTCCTTTATCTCGAATCGTTGATTTCACCATGGTGGCACGAGGCGATCAAAAGAATAAACGGCTACGACATGGTTAATTATTCTTTCCGGGGAAAATATAAATTACAAGGCTTGGTCAATCTTGTTCTTCCCAAAAAGAAATTTCCGCTACCCTTTATTTTATATGGAGGGCCACGGGCAGCCTGGTTTACCATCACTCCGGCCTGTGCTAAATATGTAATTGATTTTGTGCAGCAGAATCCACAGGTAAGGAAATTCTTTTATCATACATGGGGTGCAGATGAATTTATTTTGCCAACGATCATCATGAATTCTGAATTCAAAAAAACAGTGGTCATCGATAATGATTTTTTATATATGGATTGGTCTGATGGAGGTGCAAGTCCTAAAATTTTGACGAAAGAAGATTTCAATACTTTAAAAAAATCCAGTTGTTTTTTTGCAAGAAAATTTGATGTGGAACAAGACGAAACCATTTTGGATTTATTAGACGCAATGACCTTTAATAATTCTTCTTCAAGGAAATACCGGATGCTGCATCATTGATTTTTGTCAAGAAATAAAAAACCCTTTACAAAGAAAGGGTTTTGAATGATGTAAGGGCAATTTATGTTAATTGCTGCTTCCCGCGTCTGGCGTAGATTCTGCTGCGGGAGCAGAAGGCGTTTCAACAACTGGTGGTGGCGCAGGCGTTGGTTTTGGAGTTGCTTTTGGTGCAACTTTTTTAGGTGCTGCTTTTTTGGGTGCAACTTTCTTAGGTGCTGCTTTCTTTGCGGGTGCTTTTTTAGCAACCTTTTTCGGCGCAGCTTTTTTCTTTACAACTTTTTTTGGAGCTGCTTTTTTCTTCACAGCTTTTTTAGGCGCAGCTTTTTTCTTTGCAGCCTTTTTCGGAGCTGTTTTTTTCTTCGCAGCTTTTTTTGGTGCAGCTTTTTTAGCTGATTTTTTCTTTGACTTTGCCATAGTTATTAATGTTTGCTTTTAGTAAAAGAAAGCGATTTGAATTTGAACATGGAAATTTAGTTATTTAAAAATAATAAATAAAAATCTTAATAATTTTTTTTAGAAATAATTTTTAAAAATAAATCATGAAACCAAATCAAATATCAATGGATGTCAATTTCCTCGGCATTATCCCAGCCTTGGGGACTGGCATCATCAGCTAGCGAATTTGGGAAAACCAAATTACAATCTCCCTTTGGCGTGTATTCCCCTTCAATGCTCTCCAGGTAATATTCCTGCAGAAAGAAAGGTACTATAATTATTTTCTTGGAAAAGACAGCCGAAGCTTCAAAATAACCGAGGGCGAAATCGCTGCTGTCAGCAGCATTGTGGATATTGCCAATCAATGAAGCGGGAAGCGGATCCAGAATACTTCCTGTCCGGTTGGTTTGTTGAAGATACTGTTGCCAAAACATGTACAAGTCCTTGTTGATAGAGTATTGCTTGACTTCTATAAAGTGCTTCCCAAACCAATATATCGGAGAATAAAATACAGGTTGAATGATTTCTCGCCCGTCAGAGTATTGATCTGATAGGATATTTATCTGATTGTCGGCAAGCAATTGCTCACATTCTGCAAGATACGTGCAGCTGAATGCATCGTTACAGGGCGGAAATCCGAATACGGGATAGAATCCCCATGATTTGCGTGGAATATATCCTGAAGCGGTCCATCTGTAGTAGTTCGGTATACCCGCCGGATCGCGGGTATTGGCAGAAACGATAAACTGCATTGGTCTTATATCGGTGATAACCGTGCTGTCATACGCTACCGTTATGCTATCCATGGGAGCAACGGGGTTAATTTTTTCGGGAGTTGAAATATACGTTTTCCCGTTTGATAAATAAATTTCCAAAGTATACGAACGTCCTGCAATTCCTACAAAACTGGAATCATTGGTTTGATAGGTCCCCGGTGAAATCAGTCCGCACAACACCGAATCACCCTGGTCATCTTTAATAACTACTCGGGCATCATTTATAAAATTTTGATTAGAATCGATTCTCGTGCTTGCGTTTAAGAAATTGCCCGTGTAACTGAGTTTGACTCCATATGAAATAGAGTCGGTGGTTATCAGTCCTTCTA
>DATGFZ010000334.1:0-13454 GCA_035308805.1 Puia sp.
AATATTGGCAAGGAAACAATGAATATTTGCAGCAAGGTGGAATACCCGATCATAAAATTATACCGTAAGATTTTGCAGCAGCCTGTGTTAAATTCCAGCCTCAAAAAAATTATCCAATACCAGATGAATGGCATTATGTGCACCACACTCCAGTTAAAATTGCTTAGCAAATTTCTGCAAACGCAGGAGATTGCGAAATGATCAGACAGCTTAATTTATAATTCAATTTTTGCAAGACATACATAACCCCGGTTTTTTCTGCATGGAAAAATGATTTCATTTGCACTTACTGGTTTGGCAAATCGCGGATAATGAGTAAGATCCCTGTTTTCACCTTTTATTTCCAAATCTTCTTTTAAGCGGCTGTCGGTATTTAGCTGACCCTTGGTATTAATGCTTTGAGCAACCAGGTATACTTTATTTTTTATTTTTTCATTAAAAATAAAATAAATCAGGTTATTGGCAACAATACTTTTGTATCCGAGTGTCGCATGAAATCCATCTTCCTGGGGTGTTTTCATTACACTCATCCACTCCAGAACGCCCCGTTTATTAAAAGACATGATTAATGCAGCTGAGCTGCTAAAATTATAATTGCTGCCGAAATAACGCCATATCGTCCAGGGATAATAATGATAATATTCATAAGGGTCGTAGAAAATATAATTCGAGGCAACCTGCTGGGAAAAATATTGTAAGTAATTCCACCTGTCGTAGAGTTGTTGAAAGGGGAAAATAAATAAATCCATTGCTTCAGCAACAAAACCACCGTCCTGGCGAAGATGGATATGCTGCAGGTAATAATTGCTCCATTTGATAGGTGCATTTTCACCCGCCCGCAATCCCATACTATCCTTAAAATTGGTATTCGCAACGCTGGCGTCCGCTGTGCCATACATGTCCTTGACAATGGAATAAATACCGCATATATCTCCACCGGGTTTTTTGTTATAGAATGATGTCAGGATATATTTTTTATTCACGTTGTCAATAGTAAGCCTCACGTCGTCGGTATACAGATCCGGTGGAAAAGTTAAATTATAAAGCAGCCTATCGCTGCCATTCCTTAATATGAACAGAACTGGTCTTTTTTCATCCTGTTTTGCGGTCGTTTCTGAAAAACCGATGAAAATAAAGTTCCCGTCATCATCAATCTTAAATTCTCTTAAAAAATCTGCTCCACCGACTGATATCTTATTGGAAGATTTATTTACCAAATGCAGATCCTTGTCAAAAGCCAAACTCGTTACCATATAGAAATGATCGTTTTTATCATCGGTTTTAAATGCAAGGATATGCTCCTTGTTTTCACTGTAAATGACTGAATATATCTGGCTCTGATAATGTATATCCATGATATCCGTTTTATCCAATTCCATCGGAGATCCGATGATTTTTCCAAGCATGTCAATTTTTATTGCCATGCAATAAATTGAATGTACACGCTGGTACTGATAAAACATATAGAAGTAATCGTCATACACTAAAAAATGTACCCCGGAAATTTCTTTAGGCAATGGAAGAATTGTTTGTTGTATGATTTTCATTTGGAGATCATAAATGCAAAGCGTGCTTTCCAATATCGAATTATCCGGAGTGGAAACCATGTTTTGCGTATTAGCCATGGGGTCAGGATTTGCATAGGATGGCTGCGGTGGCCGCTGGCGTTGCGTGGACGAGGGAAACCCAAAATAAGTGGCCTTATAAACAAGAATTCTGTCCTGGTATTTTGCGATGACATCAAACCTGAAGCGATCAAAATCCTTTTTTTCGAAGTCTGAATATATTATTTTCTGTCCGGCGCAGGTGCTGCATACCGCTATGCAAGAGATGATAAGGTTTGTTTTTTTCATAAAATAAATCAAAGATGATGTTCGCAAAAGACTCTATGAAAACGAAGTTAGATAAAATGACAAACTCCGTTTGGATTATCCGGGAACCGGTCATACCATTGTTATAATTACCTATTGATTTTGCCCCGCAAACCATTACTTTTAAAAGAAATTGATTTATGCGTCACATAGCTTCGTTGGCGAGTTTGTTTTTGTTTACCCATTTATGTGCTCAATCTTCGTTTACATCCGGCGGTAAAATAAAACCTGAGCAGGCCATAATGGATATCCGCCATTACACCATTTCACTCACTATTGATATTATTCATAAAAGTATTGACGGGTATGCCATTATTGATCTCAATCTATCACAACCAACCCGGGTTCTGCTGTTTGATTTACTTGATTCTTTTACTGTTCAGCGTGTCTTTGTAAATGGCGAAAAGGTTGTATTTAATTATGCGAACAATGCGATCAGGATTGATCTGCCATCAGCCTTGCCGGCAGGTAAAACTTCAGTAAAAGTCGTTTACAACGGTAGCCCACACGTAGCCATTCGGCCGCCCTGGGATGATGGGTTTATCTGGACAACTGATTCTTCGGGAAATCCATGGGTAGCCATTACCGCGGAAGGTATTGGTGGTAAATTATATTTCCCGTCGAAGGATTCTCCCTCAGACGAACCGGATGAAGGCGTTGATCTGTTCATTGCTGTTCCCAAAGGTTTAGTAGTAGCGGGGCCGGGATTATTGCAAAGCGTCACGACCAAAAAAAACAAATCTGTCTATCATTGGAAAACCAATTATACCATAAACAGTTACAGCATTGTTTTTAATGTTGCGAAATATAGAGTGGTTAGCAGAACCTATACAACCATCAATGGCAATACGGTCCCTTTGCAATTTTATGTTTTGGATGAACATGTGGCCAAAGCCAACCACCACCTGGATGTCTTTGAAAGAACAATTCATGAGCAGGAAAAATATTTTGGCGAATATCCGTGGGTTAAAGAAAAAATTGCCATCGCGGAAACGCCGCATCTGGGGATGGAACATCAAACCATGAATGCATACGGCAATAAGTTCCGGTATACTAAAATTGGCGGTGAAGATTACGACTGGCTGATGCATCACGAATTTGGACATGAATGGTGGGGAAATAAGATGACAGCAAAAGATTGGGCTGATTACTGGATACATGAAGGAATTTGCAGTTTTGGCGACGCATTATACACCCGCGAATTGGAAGGTGAGAAAGCGTATGTGAAATATTTTCAACGCACTTCGTTCGGAATTAAAAATGAAAAACCGGTTGTCCTTGGAAAGGATATTGATGAAGAATCAGCCTACAGCGATGATATATATACAAAAGGAGCATTCTTCATGCACACGCTATGTTATGTTCTTGGGGATTCTGTTTTTTTCCCGGCTTTAAAAAATTTCATTACCGATCCGAAATATACCTATAATAATCTTGTATCTACAAATGATGTTGAACAATTCTTCAGTAAAAGAGCCGGTATTGACCTGCGGCCTTTGTTTCAGTTATACCTGTATACAACGGACAAACTTGAGGTGCACGTTCAAAGAACGGGTATGAATAAATACCTTCTTCAATTAAATAATATTGATATGCCCTTACCTGTGGATGTGTCAACAGACAGTGGTACACAAAGAATGACAGTGGATAAAAAAGGACTGGAAATAAAAAGCGCAACATTGCCACAGATCGATCCCGATATGTATTACTTGAAAAAAGTAATTTTTGAATGATTATTTTCGGGTAATAAAACTCATCACCGTGTTTTTGTAGCTTAAGCCGATTGGTATGGTAGCTTTCTCCAGTTCAATGCTGCTTCCGTAAACGCTTTTTATGTGCGCAACTGCGACAATAAAAGATTTATGCACGCGCAGAAACTGTTTTGAAGGTAATGTTTTTTCCATCTCACTCATCGTTTGCAAGGTGACGAGGTTGTAATCATTGGTATGAATTTTCAGATAATCTTTCATCGCTTCTATATAAATGATTTCCGAGAAGTTAATTTTGAAGAACTTATTGCCCGATTTGATAAAAATATGTTTGGCAAAAGATTCTTTTTCTAAATTGTTCTGCGCAAACAACCTGCCATCGAGAATTCTGTGTATGGCTTTACTGAAACGTTCAAATGAAATGGGTTTCAAAAGATAATCAATCACGCTGAACTCATAACTCTCCACGCCGTATTCAGTATAAGCGGTCGTTAGAATGACCAATGGCGGATTTGCCAGAGAACGAAGAAAATTCAAGCCTGTAATTCCGGGCAACTGAATGTCAAGGAAAATCAAGTCAACATCAAAATTTTTTAACGCAGCCCTGGCTTCGGTAGCATTGTTGCAAATAGCGACAAGCTGAAACTCAGGGATTTGCTGCAAATGATTTTGTATTACCTGCTGGGCAAGTCTTTCATCCTCGACAATAATGCACTTTATCATTACGGATGCGGGTTTACGACTAAAGAAACGGTGAACGCGTTGTTATTTAAGATAACATCAAGTGTATGCGCGTCAGGGTAAAACATTTTCAATCTTTCGCGTGCATTTTTGATCCGCAGGGAGCTTTTTTGTTTGGGTTGAATATCGGTTTGAATAAAATTAAGCGCGTGTGATTCGGGATATAACAATTCAAGTAAACTTCTGCTGTTCTTAATCCCTGTTCCATTGATTCTTTTTGCCTGTGTTTCGACATCGATGTTTGTGTTGTTTACCACATTCAGCACAATTTGTTTGTTTTGAATTTTTATGGTGATGTAGATAAACGGATTTCTGCAATCATCATTCATAGCGTGCTTAAAACCATTTTCAATGAACGAAATAAATAAAAAAGGTTCTATCATGATGTCCTTCGTTTCCCCTTCTATATTGAAGCGTACGTCTGCCTTATACCTGATCTGCTCAATTTCAATATAATTTTTAATGAATGCTATTTCTTTATCGAGTAATATTTTAGGTTCGTTGCATTCGTATATAAGGTAACGCATGATATCAGCAAGCTTGATAATTACCTCTGATGCCTGATCTGATTTTTGCAAGCTCAAAGAATAAATACTGTTTAGCGTATTAAAAAGAAAATGTGGATTGAGCTGCGACTGAAGGTATTTTAAGCGAAACAAATTATTGTCTTTTTGGAGGCTCATCACAAGCTCCTGTTCATCGAAAGATTTTTTTATTAACGCAATCATCAGGCATAAAAATATATTGATGATTATCCATAAACCATCTCGTATGAATGATCTTTCGGAATATGCTAAATAAAATTGCTGGGCGGATTTCGTCGAAAGAGTGGACATACAGGCATTGAGGGCCGCGACGAAGAAAAGCATGAAAAAGAAAAATGCTATACTGATCAGGAAAAAAACAATTTGTTTTTTTTGAAACAGAAATTTTGGAATGATCACTCTTGCATACAAAACATATAACGGGAATGCCACAACGCTGATAAATAACAGCGCTATGGAAAAGACCGTATCAAACCAAAAATAAGTCACCGCATTGACCAGTGGATTCAATATCATGAATCCTACCCAAAAAAGTATTTCCGTTTTATACGGAGGATTAATTTTACGGTCATTGTCGAATTCCATAATTGCAGGTTTGTGCTATAAAGTTATTGCATCTGCAGCGTGAATTTCATCATTCAAGACAAGTATTTTTTCGTCGGATGTAATGATGATTTCGTCGGAAAAACGATAACGGATGCCGATTTACATTTGGAGGGAAATCGAATCCGGTCGAATGGTTCCGGTTTCGCGGATAAATTGGAATGCACATTGAGGTTTGCACATCAATGAGACAATCGTATTGTCGCGCAGCATGGAGTCGGCGGTTTGAGAGAATAATTTCCTTCCCATTCTCTCCACGAAGACCGAGTGGCAAATAGCCTGCACCGGCGCAAGCCACTCAGCCGTGGCAATATTGCTGGCCAATAAAAATCATTAATGTTTTTGCGAGCTGAAGGCATTTATTGCTTCACCACTTTGGCAACATGACGTTCATTGTTGGAATAAACTTCCAGCAGGTACATGCCAGCGCTGAGATTTGTTTTCGACAGATCAAGACTAATGATGGATGACCGGTTTGCGGCATTGGCATAACGATAAATTTCTTTTCCGATGGCGTCAAACAATCTGATATCGATGGCATCAACAGGAGGATTGGTGAGTTGTATGCTGAGCTGGTTGGTGAATGGATTATTTAACACTTTGAAAAACCCGTCGGTTGAACTGGTGATTAAAATGATTTTGCTGTATTGATAACTGCTGTCGTCGCCGATCAATTTTAAGCGATAATAGTTATTTGCCTGGGCAGCGTCCGGATCGGTGAAAGCATAGTGCTGCTGAACTGTACTGTTTCCGGCGCTGGTGACATAACCCACCTGTGAAAAATTAATTCCATCGTAGGAACGTTCTACGCTGAAACCGAGATTGTTGGTTTCAGGAGAAGTTACCCAGTCGAGCGCGGCGTTATGGCCATCCAGGTGTCCTTCGAAATTTAATAGCTGGGTTTGCAGCAGAATGCCAACTACACCCGCACCAAATCCCGAGAAACCAGTGGTGAAATTGTATGTCAAAGCAGTATTTGTGCCCAGATTGCTGATTGCCGGTGCTCCGGTAACCATCGTTCCGGCACCGGTTGGGCTGGCAGGCGTCACCAGTGAAATCTGATTGGTTGTTTTTATCAGATTGATGCTGGAAATGTTTTGTCCGGTTGCGGACTGCCAGCCGCTGACTTCCGTTGGCGTATAATATAATGTTACATTATAACTTCCGGATGAACTATTATTTGTCGGAATTACATGGAATGTTTTGTTCATAATGTAGTTGCTCGTATTCGTATTCCAGAACTGCGAAGCACTGGTCCCCGCCCTGTCAATAACTATTTGGGTGCAACCATAATCAAAACTGCTCAGGTTTTGGATGTGGGCTAATAATTTGTTGTTTGATTTATTGTAGAAATAAATATCGGTATTGGGTCCGAGGTATTCATTTCCGGAAGCACTGAGCGCGGTTTCGACCTGCGTACCCGGATCAGCGTAAACAAACTCAACCAAAGGTTTGTATCCAGAAGGATAGTAACTGAAAGTGCTGAATGATGTTCCGCAATTGATGGAGGAGAAAACATAGTTGGCATCAGCATTACCATCCGTATATCCGGGACTGTTATCTGTGCTGCTTGTTGCCGGACTGCTGTAACATATTTCCACAACAATATTAGACGTTCCATTCCACACAAATGGAGTGGTGAAATTAAACGTGTTCCATCCGTTGGCTGTTGTATAATTGGAACCATATACGGTTGTAAATGACGCATCACTCAACGGAAAATTTGTTGAGGCGTTGTACAAGGAAGTTTGTGTTGTTTGTCCGATCTTTATCGTCAATCCCTGGTAAACATAGGTGTTGCCGCTGTTTTTAGAAATATTCAAGGCCATGCCAACGATATTTCCCGCTGAGATTCCGACAGCAGAAAGTTCAGAAGCGGTATATAATATCTGAGATTTTTCCTGCATGCTTGCTGCCACAAAAGGACTTTGCAATAAACCCGCACTGGAACCGATTGATTTGGTAATATTTACCGGGCCGTATGGTGCAACGTCATTGTCATTAATGGTGATGGTTAGGTTTGGACGTCCATCCCCCAAAACGGCATTGCCGCCGCCGTTGTTGACGGTAAACCCTAAGGTAAACGACTCGGTACCTTCAACACTTGCATCATCATATATCCGGACAGTAAATGGCTGCGAAGTTGTGGAACCTGCAAGAAAAGTCAATATCATGCTTGGTGAAGTGAAACTTCCGTTTGTCGTAATATCAAAATCTGTTCCCTGCGTTGCAGTTCCTGAGGCTATATTTAAGATAGCCGTTGCCGTTATACTTGGAGAATTTCCAATAACCATGTTGTAGGTGTAGTCAGTATAACTTCTGCAACCGGAAGTCGCACTTGTTGCTTCCGTTACCACGTCGCTTGCCAGTTCAAAATCTATTTTAGGCAGGCATTGTGTTGTTCCTGCATTGGGAGCAGTTGCCCCGAGCGAGGTGGATAAACTAAGTCTTGCCGTGCTTGCTGCAGACGCCAGCATTCTGGTTTTTTGTCCCGAAGTAAACAGTGTATAGCAATTGGTGTAGTTCATGTAATTGCTTTCGGTGTTGATGCTGTATGCCGTGCCGGTGCAGGAATTAATTCCCGTTCTGCAGGTGAAATCGACGACACCACCAAGTTGATTGTAGGTAATCGGATCAGTATCACAAACCAGATCTCCGGTTGTACTGCAGCTTCCGCCCGCAGGACAAGTATTTTGATCAGCCGATCCCTGGAAGGGATGATATAAATTAAATGCGTGACCAATTTCGTGAGGAAGCGTTTTTTGTCCCGAAACCATTTGTGTGGCAAGCATGATTATACCATCATACAGCGGATTGCCACCCGGGAAATAGGCAAAACCCGCAATGAACTGACCGCTCGTTCCATCTGCGCCATCAATGGCATCGACCACCCAAATATTATAATACTGCGTTGGATCCCAACGACTCAGATTTTTCACATTGATCTCGTCCGTTCCTAATGTGGTATTCCTGTTAACTCCTCCGCTTACATAACCTGCAAGGGACGACCCGTCGACCCGGTTAATACCATTGGTTGGATTGCAATTCGGATCCCGCTGGGCGATCGCAAACTGAATTTGAAGATCTCCCACGCCTTGTGTTCCGGGGTAGGTTCCATTGTAAACCTGGTTGAGATAATCAATCGCCCCAAGTATTTGGGCATCCGTCGGGTTGTAAATCGTACCGACCGCACCACCGGTATGAATGACGTGCACGACTACCGGAATTGTATATAAAGCTGTGCCCAGTGTAGTCGTTTGTGAGCCATTTATGCCATTTACGGAATTGGTCGCTTTATTGCTTTTGCTGAGGTTTGGATGTGTCTCAATATATTTTTGAATTCCACTTTCATATTTCAATACATCGTTACGGTACGATGCTTCTGTTTGCATTCTGTGCTGGTGTGCTCCGTCAAAACCACAAATGGGTTGAGCTTTAAGAGATTGAATGGAAGAGATAAGCAGGGCAATGATGTAGAAAGCGGGTTTCATAAGTCGGATATAGGGATGTACCAATCTGCCTCAATTTTATTAACGAAAAGAGTTGCGAATAATTATGATAATGGCAGGAATTTTTTTGCGTGCGAACAACGTAAATACACCAATTTCAGGATAGGAGAATTCCCTTTAACTGATCAAAATCTGCATCAATTTTAATGCTGAGTTTCTCTTTATTTATGATGCGCCGAACGGAATCGGGAAGTGCTATTTTAGCATGAATGATCGGTTGAACGGTATCGTAAAACTTAATGGGGTGGGCTGTTTCAAGGAAAATACCCTTTCCGGAAGACTGGATATCCAGATACTTTTTTAAAGAGAGAAAACCGACTGCGCCGTGAGGATCAAGCAGGTATTTATTTTTCGTATATACTTCACTGATAGTTGATATCGTTTCTTCATCAGAAATGCTGTAACTGCTCAATATTTTTTTCAGGGAATCAAACTCTTTATCGAAAATTTCAAGAATACGGATAAAATTGCTGGGATCGCCAACATCCATTGCGTTGGATAAGGTAGCGATCGCTTTTTTCGGTTGGTAATTACCGTTGGTTAAAAATTCGGGAACAATTTTATTGGCATTGCATGCGGCGATAAAATGATTTGCAGGCAGCCCGGAACGATGTGCCAGTAAGCCGGCGCAGACATTGCCAAAATTTCCGCTTGGAACGCAATATACCGGCGGCCTATTTTTATCATTCCATTGCTGATAAGCAAAGAAATAATAAAACTGTTGCGGCAGCCAGCGCGCGACGTTGATGGAATTTGCTGAGGTTAAAAATAATTTTTTAGATAGTTCTGTATCAGAAAAAGCTTGCTTTACCATTTGCTGGCAGTCATCAAAGTTTCCGTTTACTTCCAGGGCCATAATATTTTTTCCAAGGGTTGTTAATTGTAACTCCTGCACGCTGCTCACTTTTCCGGCCGGATAAAGAATGATCACATTCACACCGTCTACGCCATAAAATCCGTTGGCAACAGCGCCGCCTGTATCTCCGGAGGTTGCGACAAGGACCGTAATGTTTTTATCATTATTTCTTACGAAATACCCCAGGCAGCGACTCATAAATCTTGCGCCGACATCTTTGAATGCAAGCGTTGGTCCGTGAAATAATTCCAGGGAAAAAATATCATCAGTGACTTTTATTAACGGGAAATCAAAATTGATGGTTTCGCCGATTATTGATTTCAATTCGTTTTCAGGAATGGTTCCACCAACATAAGGGCTGATTACTTCAAAAGCAATGTCTGTTTTCGAAAAAGAATGGATGTTGTCAATACATTTTCTTGACAGCGTCGGAATGTATTCCGGAAAATACAATCCTTTATCCGGCGCCTGTCCGTGAATTGTTGCTTCTTTAAAGCTTGCCTTTGGTGATTGATTGTTTAAACTATAATAGAGCATCTCAGATCATAAATTTTTGAATTCTTGTTTTCGGTTATACGTTTCAGTTATTTTTTTCGTTGGCCGGAATTCTTAATATATTTTTTGGTTACCGATTGTTCAAGGGCATTATCTGGAACCTGTCCGGGGTCCTGATATCCATGCAGATGCGGGCTCTCCATTTCCCATCATCATCGTGCCGTTGCTAACTCCACTCCGCGTTTATTTATTGTTGTCACATACGTGTGATAGTCCAGATCCATTTGATCATAAATATGCATCATCTGCTGCTCAACCAATTTGGCTGTTTTTTCATTGGTGCTCAACATAAAAATGGACGGACCAGACCCGGATATTCCCCCGCCCAGTGCGCCAGCCTCTTTACATTTTTTTTTCACTTCATCGAATCCCGGAATGAGCATGCTGCGAACGGGTTCGATGATTACATCTTCGAGCGATCGCCCGATGAGTTCAAAATCATTTTTCAAAAAACCAGCGACAAGCCCGCCGATATTACCCCACTGGCGGATTGCATCTTTAAGCAAAACTTCTTTACGGAGGATTTGACGCGCGTCGGAGGTGCGCACTTCAATCTGAGGATGAACAACGGTAACGTGCAACGCCGGCGCGGGAATGGGAATGATATCAAGAGGAAAAATGGAACGGATCAGGGTAACGCCCCCGTAGATACATGGCGCAATATTGTCCGCGTGCTTGACGCCGGATGCCACTTTTTCTCCGAACATGGCAAACCGAACCAGGTCTTCCTTGCTGAATTTGTTACCAAGCAGATGATTTGCTCCAAAGACTGCGCCCGCCGCACTTGCCGCGCTTGAACCAATTCCGCTGCCCGGTTTGATATTTTTTTGGATGGAAACCTCAAAACCCACCTCTTCATGTATTTCCTCCAGCATTGCCAAAAGCGGCGCGCCCGCTGTATTCTGTGATGGTTCTCTGGGTAAAAGGTGATTGTTTGTATTGTTGATGATGATTTTTTTTTCATTTAGCAGGGTTACGCGCATGATGTCAGCAGGTTCTGTGAGACACATGCCCAACACGTCAAATCCGCAAACGAGATTGGCGACAGTTGCGGGAGAATATATGGTTACTTCATTCATTTTTTTGGTTGATGGTTCGTGGTTGACCGTTGAAGAATAGAGCAACCTGAACTCATTTTGTGCGCACTGCTGGAAACTCCTATTCAGAACCCTGTTCCTTGATACGAGGAATTATATTCTCGCTGTTCTGATCACATCTGCAAAAACGCCGGACGCGGTAACTTCAGCCCCGGCGCCTGCGCCTTTTACGACCAATGGCTGCTCTGGATAACGCTCCGTGTAAAATAAAACAACATTGTCTTTTCCGTACAGATGATACAGATTGTGTGACGGGTCGATGTGTTGCAAGCCCACGGTGGCTTTGCCGTTTTCATATGTCGCTACAAATTTTAATTTCTTTCCCTGCGATGCAGCCTGGTTAAACAATTTGTTAAAGTGAGCTTCCTGCCTGGTCATTTCCTGGTAAAAGTCTTCCACACTTCCTTTCATACAGGATTCCGGCACGAAGGAAACGTTAGAAATATCTTCCATCTCTGTTTTTTCTCCGGATTCTCTGGCGAGGATCATTATTTTTCTCATTACGTCCGTTCCGCTCAGATCCAGTCTGGGATCTGGCTCCGTGTAACCCTCCTCCTGTGCCTGCTTTACAATCTCCGAAAATGTTTTCTCTCCATTATAATTATTAAATACGAAATTAAGTGTGCCGCTCAACACGGCTTCAATTTTATTTACTTTATCTCCACTCTGGATCAGATCGCTCAGCGTTCTTATCACAGGCAAACCTGCACCGACATTCGTTTCAAAGAGGAACAACGAATTAAATTCGCGTGAAAGATTTTTCAATTTTTCGTAGTATGCGTAATTCGAAGAACAGGCAACTTTATTACAAGCAATCACCGAAATACTTTTTTGCAAAAGCTTGTCGTATGAATTTGCTACATCATTGTTTGCCGTTAAATCCGCAAAAACAGCATTGCTTAAATTCTTGGAACGGATGATGTCAATGAATTTTTCAAGCATCATCGGCTCACCGGTTTCCAATTCATCTTTCCAGCCGGCAAGATCTATTCCTTCATCTTTGAATAACATTTTCCTGCTATTGGCAATTCCAATAACGTTTACCTGTAGCCGAAGGTGTTCGTGTAAATATTTTTTTTGCTTTTGTAATTGTGCAAGAAACCGGCTTCCGACATTTCCAACACCGGTAAGAAATAAATTCAGCTGCTTGTATGTCGTTTCGAAAAATTCTTCATGCAAAACCGTGATTGCTTTTTTTACATCAGCAGAAGCAATTACTGCGGAAATATTTCTTTCTGAAGAACCCTGGGCAATTGCCCTTATATTTACGCCATTTCTTCCCAGGGCTCCAAACATTTTTCCGCTGATGCCGGTATGATTCTTCATGTTGTCACCCACAAGAGCAACGATCGACAGGTCTTTTTCTACAACCAGCGGTTCTACTTTCTTGGTTTCTATCTCGTGTTCAAATGCAGTGTCGACGGCTATCTTGGCTTCCCCGATATTTTTTTCATCAATGGCTACGCAAATAGAATGTTCCGAGGAACTTTGTGTGATGAGTATCACATTAATTTTTTTATTTGCGAGCGCTTCAAACAACCTTTTTGAAAACCCGGGAATGCCAACCATGCCGCTTCCTTCCAGGCTAAGCAGTGCAATTTTATTGATGCTGGAAATTCCCCGAATGCTGTTCCCGTTTTTTACGGCAATGTTTTCTATGACCGTACCGGTCTCATCAGGAGCGAAAGTATTTTTTATCCAGACAGAAATATTTTTACTCATCATCGGCTGAATGGTAGGCGGATAAATGACCTTGGCACCAAAATGAGAGAGCTCCATTGCTTCCTGGTAAGAAATCTTAGGAATCACTTTTGCGTTATTGACGAGCCGGGGATCTGCAGTCATCATCCCGGAAACATCTGTCCATATCTCAGTGAGAGATGCATTGACAGCAGCTGCAATAATGGCAGCGGTGTAATCCGATCCGCCTCGTCCTAACGTGGTCGTGGTGCCGCTTTCGTCAGTTGC
>DATGFZ010000335.1:0-4509 GCA_035308805.1 Puia sp.
GTTGGTTTTTCCGCGCCGGTCGCCCTTGCAGCGATGGCATTCACCAAATACCTTGCGCCATTCGGATTGCAGAATAATGTCTGGCTGGCTGTAGGAATCATCATACTCATCGGGCTGATGCACAGTTTTACCATCAAACACAGCAGCCGTTTTCAAAACAGTACCACGATCATTAAAGTATTATTTATAGTTGTACTCATTGTCATTGGATTTATGTTTCAGGGAAGAGCAAACAATGCAATCAATTTCAGCAGCGGTTGGCAACATGAAATCCTGGAACCAGGTTTTGCCGTGTCAATGATCTATGTAAGTTTTGCCTATACGGGATGGAATGCTGCTGCTTATATTGCCGATGAAATCGAGGATCCCCGAAAAAATATTCCGCGGTCATTGGTCGGCAGCACGCTTTTTGTTTCCATCGCTTATATCCTGTTTCAGTTTGTGCTGCTGAAGAACGGAAGCACCCGGGAATTGCAAGGTAAGGAAGAAGTCACTTTTATTTCTTTTCATAACTTGCTCGGCAGCGCCGGTGGTAAATGGGTCAGCATTTTTATTGCCATCCAGTTACTGGCCACCGTTAGTTCCTATTTATGGATTGGCCCGCGCGTGACATGGGCAATGGCGCGGGAAAATACATTGTGGCAACCACTCGCCAAAAAAAACAAGCACGGCATCCCTGTTGCCGCCGTATGGTTACACGTGGTGATGAGCATTGCGCTTGCCGTCACGGGAAAATTTGAAAGCGTATTGCTTTATGCAGGTTTTGTTTTACAGCTGATGGCATCGCTGACCGTTGCAACCAGTTTGTTTATAAAAGATCAACGGCCGGATACTTTTAAAAGCCCGCTCAAACCTGCCCTGCAAATTATTTTTCTGCTTTTCAGTACCTGGGTTCTGATTTATACGCTAATAGACAAACCTCTGGAAAGCCTGATCGGCATTGGGATTTTACTGATCGGGTTAATAATTTATTTTTTTGACAAGCCCGTTGTTGGCAAGGAAGAAAATATTATTCTGTAGCTTCATTTGTTCTCTGCTCATGATCGCGGGGCAAAGGCCGTTCACCGGTTGAGATATATTCCGCCCTGGATCCGAACTCTTTCTTGGGACAATTTCTAAACCGGTAAGCTTGAAAAAATATTATTCTCACAAAAAAAAAGAAAGAATGAGCGCAACCTTTAACGTTTTGGGCTGAACCCTGGTCTCAGGTTCTCAACGTCGAACGCTGCGAACCAGGCCGCTTCTTTCAACGCAAAATAAATTGCCCGTCTTGTCATCGCCCGCAACTCTTTTATTCAGTAAATTTGATAAAACAAGCCTAATGACTCTTGAGCATGCAGAATTGGTGGATCTGTTACAAAGGGCTTATTCCGCTGAAAAAGCCGCCGCATTTGCCTACCAGGGTCACGCAGGTTCAGTGAAAAATATTGTTGAAAAAAAAGCAATCCGGCAAATTGAGATTGATGAATGGAATCATCGCAAAGAAGTTCTTGCAATCATGCAGACATACAACATTCCAATATCAAAATACTACGAATGCAGGTTTCACATCACCGGGAAAATAATTGCGGGAAGTTGTTACCTCATCGGCTGGTTCATGCCCTTTTATTTTGCCGGCAGGCTGGAAAGCGGAAATGTTTGCGAATATTTCCGCATGAAACATTTTTTTAATTCGCCCGGGATAAAAGAGCATGATCGCATTCTTTATGAAATGGGAATAAAAGAAAAAGAACATGAAGTATATTTTCTCGATCGGATCAAAGCCAACAAGTTTCTGTCTTTTTTTGAAAAGGTATTTGCCTGGGGAAAGAAAGAGAGTTTTAATAATGTAGACCTGGATAAAAAATATCCGGTAGAGTCTTCTGATGCTTATTGCAAAAAATAATAGGTTGACAGGCAAGCCAACGGAAACATACATAGTGGTAATTTTATCATGACACAGACCATCTGGCAAGCTATATGAACAGTTTAAGCAAATTGATTGTAACGAGTGCCGTATTCATCACTTCAGCGCTCCGGGCTCAGCAGCCCGCCATCACCCCTTATGATATTGATCTCACCAACTATCAATATCCCTATGCCGTTCAATTCATTTCCCTCCATATTCAGGGTGAGGATTTAAAAATGGCTTTTATGGACGTGAAACCTTCACGGCCAAACGGGCATGTAGTCATGTTGTTGCATGGAAAAAATTTCAACGGCGCCTATTGGGGACAAACTGCGAATGTACTGGCTGCAAACGGATACAGGGTGATCATTCCCGATCAGATCGGTTTTGGAAAATCATCAAAGCCTGAGCACATGCAGTATTCATTTCAGCTGCTTTGCGAAAACACCAAGGCAATATTGGATACGCTCGGCATAAAAAAGATTTGCATACTCGGTCACTCGATGGGTGGAATGGTTGCCACGCGGTTTACCCTGATGTACCCGGAATTGGTTGAAAAATTTATTTTAGAAAACCCAATAGGTCTGGAGGACTGGAAAGTAAAAGTGCCCTATTTATCCCCGGACCAGTGGTATCAGATTGAGCTGAAGGAAGATTATCATTCTTTTAAAAAGTACGAAGAGGAAAGCTATTATCATGGTACCTGGAAGCCTGCCTATGAGGAATGGCTGAAAGTGGAAGCAGGCTGGACGCTGAGTAAAGATTACCCTCGCATTGCCTGGAATTCCGCGCTCACTTATGACATGATTTATACGCAACCGGTATGTTATGAATTTGACAATATAAAATCACCGACACTGCTGATCATTGGTCAATTAGACAGAACAGCCATGGGGAAAAATTTAGTAAGCGATGCGGTGAAAAAAACATTGGGCAACTATCCTGCATTAGGAAAATGGACGCAGGGAAAAATAAAAGGATCGCAGCTTGTCGAACTCGACGGGCTTGGCCACGTTCCGCACCTCGAAGCCTTTGACGCATTTATTCAGCCATTGCTGGTGTTTCTGAAATCCTAAGCAAGGATGGCAATTCCCTTTCTGTAAAGAAAATAAAAAAAATAGAAAAAAAATTGTGTAACTCAAAAGTTACTTATATATTTGGGTAACTTTAAAGTTACCTATTATGCAGCAGGCAATTAAACAAACCTGGTTTTTTCATCATTTGCCGCAGGAGGTCTGGGAATATCTTACCAAGCCCGAACTCATTGAACAATGGCTGGGGAAGACAGATTTTCAACCATTGGCAGGCCACAAATTTCGTTTTATCAGTTCTTACGGCAACGATTCCCATTGCGAGGTATTGGAAGTAAAGCCTTTTACCAAACTCACCTATTCATGGCAAAAAAATTCAGCTAAAAACGGAAAGCCTTTTCATTCAATCGTTGCGTGGACACTGGTTCCAAAAGAAAAAGGAACGGAATTACAATTGGAGCATCATGGTTTTACTGCGTTGGAAGATATAGCTCCCCACGAAAATGGCTGGAATACCTGCCTGATTCAATTTGAAAAACTATTAAACGAAAAAAAAAATGACAGCACAATCCTTTGATGCCTTCCAGGTGGTCGCCGATCCAAGCCGCAGGCAAATGATGCAACTGCTTTCAAAAGACAGTTTGACGATAAGTGCGCTGGCTGAAAATTTTGAAATGAGCCGCCCTGCTGTGTCAAAACACATTAAAATCATGTACAACGCAGGTTTCATATCCATTACAGATATTGGCAGGGAACGTTACTGCACATTGAAGCAGGACGGTTTTAACCAGTTGCAGGATTTTATCAACTACTTTGACAAATTCTGGGCCGGCAAACTCAAAAAATTAGAAATGATTTTAAATAACAAATCAAAATAAAATTCAGACAAAATGGAAAATAAAAATTACCATGCTGCCATCAGCGTCAGCAATACTCCAAAGGAAGCGTTTACCGCAATCAACAACGTTTCAAAGTGGTGGACTGAAAACATTGAAGGGCATTCACAAAAGCTGGATGATGTTTTTACGGTACGATTCGGAAATGATGGTTTTGTTACCCAGAAACTGGAGGAAGTTATTACGGACAAAAAAGTGGTTTGGCTTGTAACAGACTGTAATCTTTCCTGGCAGAAAGATAAAACAGAATGGAAAAATACCAAAATGGATTTTGATATTTCTTCAAACGACGATCAGACACAAATTTATTTTACCCATATCGGCATAGTCCCCGGAATAGAATGTTATGAAAATTGTTGCAAGGGTTGGGATCAATATGTGAAAGGCAGCCTCTACAAATTATTGACTGAGGGGGTTGGACAACCTGCCAGGAAGGCGCAATAGAAAACCGGCCGCCATCAGGCCATAATAGATGCTTACCCTTAGTAGGCCAGTACTGTTGTAAATCATTGGATTTGGATTTCCAACTTTTAAAATGCTTTCGTATATTTATCGGCAACGATATTTTGGCTAACCTCAAAAACTGCTTCGCATGAAATGGAAACCACTGACTGCACTGATGACCTTATGCCTTTGCGCCTTATTTTCCTGCAAAAAGAATGGCAGCAGCACAGCAAATGACCCGAATAAACTT
>DATGFZ010000336.1:0-5097 GCA_035308805.1 Puia sp.
CGCACTTTTTTAGTTCAACTTTAGCGAGTGAATATTGACGGTTATTGACTAATTTTGAAAAAAAAGTCAATGAAAATTTTTGTCGGTGGTCTTCCCTTTGATATGGATGATCAGGAATTTAAAGAAATATTTGAAGATTACGGAACAGTAAGTTCCGCAAAGGTTATCCAGGACAGGGATACCGGCAAAAGCCGTGGATTTGGTTTTGTGGAATACATCGAAAAATCATCGGCGGAAAATGCGATTGCGAGGCTTAACGGCGGTGAATTGGAAGGGAGAAAACTTACAGTGAATGTTGCTGCAGAACGCAAACCGAAGGAAAACAATGGCGGCAGAAATTTCAGGAATGATGAGCCGAATTATCGCCGGAACTGATATTTGACCGCCTCAAACAAAAAGCCCTTTTTCACAATGGCTTGAGAGCAGGGTATGAAAATCAGTTTTATGATTAACTCAATGATGGCTGTCGAATATATTAACCTGATGCTGATCCATCTTGCCGTAGCACCGTGATGGGAATCACTCCATGAATCGATATCCTAATGCTTAGCCCGGCGACAAAACCAGCGTCAAAGATAATTTCCAAAAAAAGATTGCTGGTCTGCAGCGGAGGGCAGTCTTGCTGATTTTCCTGAATTCCTTCTGTACATTTCACGATACTTCACCATAATATCAGGATTTTTTTTGCATGAAAAGATCTTTATCATTACTTGCTGCGATTGTCATCTTACTCGTGCTTGTAGCGACTGGCAGTAAAACGCCGGGGATGCTTTCGGATAAAAGAGGGTTTCTATATCTTTTTTATTGCTTGGTTTTACTGCTAACCATCATCAGTGTCATAAATGGGGTCTTGCGGGTACTCGGCGGCAACCGCTCCCTGCTTTCATTTTTGTACATTTTTTTTTCGATCGCTGTGTCTGCACTTGCTTACTGGATGGTCATCCGCTAGCGGATATGTATAACCGTAAATTGACAATCATCACTTTTCATTGCTCGTGAAATATTCCTGATGGATTTGGCGAGTTATTGGAAGGATGGCCTTATGGTGACGTGTATGTGAAGCCACAAATATAAAACCAAATCGGAATGTTTGTCTGTTTCAGTCAACCGCTGAAGCGCTCAATTTGTCTGTGGCAATAAAAGGGGGTGCCCGCACAAAGTACCCTGTCTAATCCAGGATTGGTCCGCTACCGCCTCCCGGTAGCGCCAATCTGATAAGCATAGGCGTTTTTTATTGATATACGCTTATACATAATCGCCAGGATTTTAAATGGAATCGCCATACTCATTCTGATCTCAGGCTGCTTACAGGGTTTGCCGTTGCAGCCCGGATTGACTGATAAGCGATCGTCGACAGTGCAATCATGACGGTGACCGCAGCGCCTGTAAAAAAATCTTCCCAGCCAATGGTCGTCCGGTAGGCAAATCGGCTCAACCAGGATTGCATGAACCACCAGGCAAGCGGAGAAGCGATCAGAAAAGCGATCATGACCAACTTTAAAAAATCTCCGGAGAGCAACCTCACGAGCTGGTGTACCGATGCGCCCATAACTTTGCGGACGGCAACTTCCCTGGTTCGCTGCAGCGTGCTGTACGACGAGAGTGCAAAAAGTCCCATGCAGGAGATCAGGATTGCAAGCAGGGTAAAATTGAAAAACAGGGCGCTAAAGCGCTGTTCGGACCGGTAATGGCTTTCAAAATGTTCATCCAGGAAGTAATACAGAAAGGGCCTTTTGGGGATGACTGCATTCCATTTGGAGGTGATTTGTTTTATAGTCGCCGGGAGGTTTTGGGTTGCTACTTTTACTGAAACCAAAAAACAAGCTTCGGGTTCAATGCGCATGGCGAGGGGTTTGATCTCTTCCTGGAGAGATCGGTAGTGAAAATCTTTCATGACCCCGATTATTCGGCCTTCGCGGCCGATTTGTTTAAAGCGGCGTCCTACGGCATCTTCCGGTCTTGCATACCCAAAGAGCTTTGCAGCCGTTTCATTAATGATCATGGACTGTGTGGTGTCGCTGGAAAATGCGCGGTCAAACGCTCTTCCTGCTGCCATCCTGATCTGGTATTGGCCGATATAATCCCAATCTACAAAATAGGAGTCAAGGTTCGCAGCCTGCAATGCACCCTGTTTATTCTCGATCCCGCAGTCAATCATAAAATCCTCGTTTCCAGGAACGCAGGAAGCGAGAGAGGTGGAGCGCACGCCCGGTATACCTTTAATCGATTGTTGAAAGGCCGGTCCTGAGGGATCTCCTTCTGTATTGATGATCATCAGTTGGTCCTTTGCAAAGCCAAGGTCTTTTTCCTGCATATAGCGAAGCTGCTGATGGACGACCATGGTCGCGATGATGAAGCCAGTGGAAAGACTGAACTGTATTACAACCAAGCTCTTTCTGAGCAGATTTCCCTGGTTTCCGGTAGTAAAGCGCCCTTTCAGCACCATGGTCGGTTTAAAAGCTGCAAGAACCAGGGCTGGGTAAATACCAGCAAGCACGCTGACCGCCAGCGAGGTACCCAAGAGGTAAAGGATGTCTGTGCTATGTTCAAAGAGGCCTTTGCTGATCATTTTTCCGGCAAGCTGGTTAAATTCGGGTATCAACAGAGACACAAAGATCGCTGTCAGTCCGAAAGCTACCAGGCAGACCACGACCGATTCCCCGAGAAATTGAAGGGCAAGCTGCAGGTAGCGGGCACCTACAACTTTACGGATCCCAACTTCTTTGGCTCTTTCAGCTGCCCGGGCGGTGGCGAGGTTCACAAAATTGATGCAGGCAATAAGCAGAATAAAGATTGAGATCAAGGCAAAAAGCCCGATCGTTTTGTTCGCAGGGACTGCGTTCACTCCGCGACTCGAGTACCGATGAATGTCCGTCAGTTTTTCCAGCGAAAGAACAGTATGTGATTCCTGTTTTTTTATTTGTGATGCCTCTACGCTGGCAACAAAATTGGGAAGCCGCTTTTCCAGTGCCGCTACGTCAGTACCCGGACTAAACCGGACAAAGCAAAGAGGATGATAGGAGTTCCATTCCCACTCGTCCGCCACTCCGCGGTTTAAGTGATCGGTCTCTGTGCTCATGGAAACGATCATATCTGCGCGGAACTCGGAATTTTCAGGCAAGTCCTTCATCAATCCTGTCACCTTTACGGGCCAGCCTTTTTGTGCCAGCATCAGCGTTTTACCAATGGGGTTTTCACCACCGAAATATTTTTTAGCTGCAGACTCCGAAAAAACTATGCTGAAAGGATCGCGGAGGGCCGTAGCGGGATCACCCGCAAGTAGAGGGAAATTAAAAAGCTGAAAAAAAGAAGGTCCGGCGAAAAGCGAATGTTCTTCTTGGAACTTGATGTCGCCCTTGCGAACCAGCAGGCTGGATTCTACTACCTGAACTGAAATGGCGATCTCCGGGAACTGGCTTACCATCGCGGGGAGCATCGGCCAGGATGGACCGTCTGCATGGATGGTTTCAGTGGGTGTTTTGATATCTGCTACCACCCGGTAGATACGATCTGCATCATGATGAAACGAATCATAGCTGCTTTCAAAGCGCACATATAAAAAAATAAGAAAGCAGGCGGTCATACCCACTGCAAGACCCAGGATATTGACGAGTGTGAAAGCACGGTGTTTCCAAAGGTGCCGAAAACCAGTAGTCAGGTTATTGTTGAACATGATAGTGATATTTATTGTACAGGAATGTATAGGATCCCCGAAAAAATATGCCAATGCCGGGTAGCATTGATTATCAGTAGACGCGCTTGCGAATACCTCCCAGAAGCGTCCGGTTTTGCCACAGCTGATGTACGATAATGATACAATTATTGATATATCAATTGATGATATATCATCTATATTTATCCAAGAGTATTTGCAGGGTGGTCAAATTGTTTTAATTTGAGCCCGCATTATGGAAAAATTAAACGACATCATTTTTTACCGGCTGGATAAAGCGATCAAGACCTACCGCCAATTTGCCCAGCTGGAACTGAAAGCGGCGGGAATCCATATCACCATTGACCAGTGGATCGTACTGAAAACCATATCAGAGAAAGCGGGCATCAGCCAGCGAGCCATCGCGGAAAATGTATTTAAAGACGAAGCCTCAGTAACGCGCATCATTGAACTATTGGTAAAAAAAGGGCTTCTCGCACGGAATTTTCACAGTGATGACCGTCGCAAGATCGTATTGGTCCCAAACCGCGAGACAAGGAGCTTGTTGGAAAAAGTCAGGAAGATCGCCTTAAAAAACCGCGCCCGTGCACTGGAGGGAATACCTGCCCGTGATCTGGAACTTGCGCGTAGGGTGCTTGACCGGATCTCCGTCAATTGCTCAAAAAGAACCGGAATGGGAAAAGTATAACGGTGACGATTAACCTAAAATTTATCGTTAAAAGGCTATGCTGAAAAGGATACATAACAAAAATGATCAATCGAAAACAAATTTCCATCATCCCGCAATCGCCTTTCGAATCACCGGGGCAACTTTTGTTCCAAACAATTCGATGGACCGCATGATCATCTTATGCGGCACATTACCAACGCTCGCTTGAGCAAGAAAGCGGGTGTTGTGAAAAAGCTCATATTCATACAATATCTTATCGATGACCTGATCTGCGCTGCCCACCATCAAAGCACCATGGGGCAAACGTAACTGCTCATAATGTGGTCGGGTAAGCGGAGGCCAGCCGCGTTCTACACCTACACGGTTCATCATCGACGCATAGTAGGGATAGAACTCATCTGCTGCTTTTTTCGAATCTTCTGCAATATAGACATGGTTATTGATTCCCATCTTCAGTTGACTCAGATCATTTCCTGCCTTAATCCATGTCTCTTTATAGAACTCGACAAATGGTTGAAATTGTTCCGGCATACCACCTATGATCGCCAGCATCAGGGGCAATCCCAGTCCTCCAGCTCTTGCGGCAGAGCCAGGGGTGCCGCCAGCAGCAATCCAGACCGGGATCTCTTTTTGATATGGTCTTGGATAGACGCCCAGGTTCTCAAAGGAGGTTCGATGTTTTCCCACCCAGGATAATTTCTCATCCTTAATAAGCTTTAATAAGAGGTCCAGCTTTTCAGAAAATAATTCGTCA
>DATGFZ010000337.1:0-5276 GCA_035308805.1 Puia sp.
TCAGCAACTGGGCTGAAAAAGGTGAACAATATAAAAATGACCTTATACAATCGGTTGATCAGGATACCAAGGCATTCAATCAAATAATTCATGCTTTCTCACTACCCAAAACAAATGACGAAGAAAAAAAATCACGATCAACGGCAATCCAGGCGGCAACAAAACGTGCCATCGAGGTTCCGTTCTCTATAATGCAAAACTCCTATGCAAGCATGACTGTCATCAAAGCCATGGCAGAAACGGGCAACCCGAATTCTGTTTCAGACGCCGGTGTAGCGGCGCTTTGCGCACGCACTGCCGTAATGGGCGCCTTTATGAATGTACGCATCAATGCAAAAGATTATCAAGAAAAAGATTTTGTATCGGATATTATTTCCAAAGGAAAAGAAATAGAGCAAAATGCAATCGCACTAGAAACAGAGATATTAGAAATAGTAAATGAAAAAATTGGAATGTAACCAAAAAGCGTTTTTTTATGGTGGCATATAATCCATGCGCATGCCGTTATGATCCGTCAACATACAAAAATTATCCTTTAGTTAGCCCTTGGCATTTTACTCATATCCATATAGAGCACATTCCAGCGATGTCCATCTAAATCAGTAAATCCGCATCCGTACATCCAACCCTGATTTTCCTGGGGCTTGCCAAAAACAACACCCCCCGCTTGTTCGGCTTTTTCCGCAAGATCATTTACTTCTTCCCTGCTTTCCGCATCAATGGAGAATAATACCTCTGTCACTTTACTGGTATCAGCAATATCGTTTTGCGTAAAACTTTTAAACAGCGGTTCTGCAAACAACATCACGGCAACATTTTTACTTCCCATATTCAGACAGGCTGAATGTTCTGTATTTCCAAATTGACTATTAAAGGAAAAACCGAGTTTGGTAAAAAACTCTTTTGAGGCGACAATATTCTTAACTGGTAAATTGATCCATATTTCCTTTGTCATAAAAAAAATTGTTTCCGGTGAAATGCGCAACTACGCTTGCTTTGCATCTTTGAGGAATATCCTTAATGGATAATCAAACAATGAAGGTAATAATTCGTAATGAAAAAATAATAACGACACAGATTTTGCGCACTCTCGGCCCCGCCGCAAAAACTATTTCTTGCTGAAATACATCAGGTCGCTATTCCCAAAAACAAAATTATTGGCATCAGCCTGGTAGGTATTCATGTTCCACACCGTCGCGCCGGCAGTGATTCTGATGGAAGTTTCACTCAATGTTATTGTGCAGGGAACCTGTTGAATATTTTGATCCTTATAAAAAGTAATATCGCCTGAAGCAGTGTTGGCACCGGTTTTTGCTGAAATATTTAAATTCTTGATCAGCTTCAAATTACTGGTTGTTCCAGGTTTCGCCTGTCTTCTGTATACAGACCATTTGCCAACAATGGCTGAAATATTGACCTTAACTGTCTTAGTGAAATTTTCTTGTTTTGAAGAAAGTTTCCCAAGCGTTTCATACCAAAATGTATCCACTTTTTTGAGGTGATGAATAAATTTTTCATTATCATCCAGCACCAGTTCATTATTCTTCAGCGATTTAATGGTGTATTCATCTGCTGCCACATAGAGCGTATTGTTGTTATCGATATCGGCTTCGCCATCCAGCGTCATGCTGGTAACGACGCTCGTTCGGGTGCGTACTTTGTTGCTGTCTGTAAAATTCAATTGAATGCTGTCGTTAAACGGGACAGCCGTGCTGTCTGTGCGGTTCATTCTTTCAAATTCCTGCCATTTTCCCTTTAGCTGGCTCAATGAATAATCGGCTTTCTTTTTTGAATTGTTTGTTTTTGTGTTTCCTCTTGTTTGCAATGTCTCACCACGACGTTTGTATTGCGCGTTTGATTGAATGACTAAAAAGAAGGAAATGAGGGCGAGCAAAAAATATTTTACACGGGTCATAATAAAGAGATAATCCTGTTTATAAAGTCAGCAGAATAGATAACGCTAAAAATGAAAAAATAGTCTTTGCCTGCTCGATGAGCCCGAGACGGGCTCATACCGAACCATCGTTCCGCCAGGGGGAGCGTGAATTTGGCAGGAAAGACAGGGAATTCTTCAACAAGCTTCCCGGGAATATTTTCGATCAGGGAAAACTTCTCCAAAAAAAAGTCATCAACCTGGGCTGAGCCAAACCAGACTCCCTGAGACCATGGGTTGAGGTTTCAAAATCTATTGCTGCTGCATCAACCTGCATAAAAGCAACCGGGGAGTTGCAGGCTTGGAAATTTTTTTATGGGTCCCAAAATATTTGTGCATTAAAATGGGATCCCGATATTCACATAACCAATCACACGGTGCGCCTGGTCGCAATACATGGCGCTTACTTCAAGCGGACCAAGTGCGAAATTGTAAGAAAAGGTGAGCGCGTAACCAGATAAGAAATCGGGCGCAGAAAAATATGAACTGGTTGTAAAAAAATTATTAAACAGCACATTTGCTTTTGCCGTGAGAAAACTATTGTTGAATATCTGATATCGGTACCCCAGCTGCATTTCTGCCACAGTTGGCGAGTAAATGGTTCCTTCCCGCAAACCGGCAAAGGTGATTTGATTGTGAAATGTGTTAATTAATCCGCCAATCACAAATTCATTCATGATGTTGTTGGTGTAATTAAAATTAATTCCTGCCTGGGCATTGAGGATAAAACTACTTTTTTTGGCGACTTGGATATAACCTTCTTCATTGAATAAAACTCGTTGATACGGCGTGCTGGAAAAAACGGAGTCGGTGTTTGCACCGGTCAGATGGGCGGTCACGTTGGGATTTTGTGAAAATACATAATCAGCCTCAGCGTCAATTTTCACGCCACGCCGCGGAAAAATTGCTCTGTCCAATGTGTTGTGTTTGAAAAAGACATAGCTAGTGGTAAAATTATTTTTCCCCTGGAATTCCAATGAAGAACTGAGTGAAGGTTCGTAACTGATGAATTCCGTTCTTGTTCCAATGCCAAGTGTGATATTCCTGCTTGTTGAATAATCAAATTTGCCATCGAACTTCAGATAATTCTGGGAATACAAGCCCGCTTCTTTGTAATCTGTATATGTTGTGATGGAAAGATTATCGTATTGAATTGAAGGCGTAAAGGTGAAATTGCTTAGTCTTCCGAGATATTGTAAATGTTCAGCCCTCACCCTGAAATTATTGCCAATATTGATTGATACCATGCTCCGTGAATTCGGTGTGAGAAGATCTCTTGAAGTAAGATTGAAAATTGCGGCAATGCCGTTGAACTGATCATAATGCAAGTTTATTTTTGCAAAAGAGAGTGCGTTTTCGGTAACGTCGAAAATTATTTTAGCCGTAGAGTCGTTTATCGGTTCCAGTGAATAATTAACACGGCTGTAATATCTCGTGCCGGCTGCTCTTCTCACCATGCGCAATAAATTTTCTGACTGGTAATAATGTCCACGATAAAAATTCATGGAATGAAGAAAAAAATCTTCTGTAGTGCGCTCCAGCCCATGTACTTCAACGATTGGAATATTAACGGGTTTCTCCGGCTGGGGGTTATTCTTTTTGATTTCTTCATCATTGTAAAGGGCTTTCAGTGAATCGGCCATTTTTTTAAACACCGGGTATAATTGTCTGCCTCTTTCTATCCCCATCTCGATTATTTTATCTGCATCTCCGAAACTTCCCATCGAATATTTCTCCATATGAAAAGGAATATAAATATTGCAAAGGGGAACCTCTTTGCGTGTGTCCTCCGACTCCCGAAAAAAAGCGATCTGCAATAAAACCTGTAAAGCATTATTGACTTTGTCTGATGTCAGCAATTCATTGGTGACATTACTGCCAATGACAAAATCTGCGCCCATTTTTTTTATGTCTGTTACCGGAAAATTTCTGACGACACCACCGTCAACCAATTTTTTCCCCTTATAATCGACAGCAGTAAAAATGGTTGGGATAGCCATGCTTGCGCGCAATGCATTGACCAATTCGCCGGAGTCTAGTACTACGGCTTCCCCCGTTGAAATGTCCGTTGCGATGCATTTAAAAGGGATCGGAAATTTATTGAAATCTTTTATTCTATACACCGGGTAAAAAAATTCTGCAAACTTTAACCACAATTCCTGCCCTTCCAGAAAACCTGTAGAAAGCCTGAACCAGTTATTCACCCATGGGAGTTCAACATCATATTTGCCATATTCGCTTTTTTCTTCCATCGTGACATTGCGCAGGGACAACTGATTTGACAATAAAAAATCCCAGTCAATTTTTTTTGCCAGCTCTTCAATGGAATCTGCGGAATATCCGACAGCATACATGGCTCCGATTATGGCGCCCATGCTGGTGCCGGTGATATAATCAATTTTTAATCCTGCCGAATCAATTGCCTTAAGAATGCCAATATGTGCCAATCCCTTTGCACCTCCGCCACTAAGGGTAATGCCGATTTTCGGACGTTTATTTGCTGGATTCTTCTGAGCAAGAACGGTGACGGAAATAAATATCAACAAGTAAGCAGGAAAGTATTTCATGAATAAGTCTTTCTCATATTGTTTGCGCAAGACAAATTAATAAATTCGACCCGAAGAATATCAATCTAAGATGTTAAAGCTGCCTCCAAGCCTACTATTTTTTCAAAAACAGCCTCGTATTCTTTATTGGCTGTGCTTAATTCTCCGCTTATTCTTTTATAGTTTGTCTCCGCTTCAAGGAATTTATTTTTGTCTGAATAAGTAGAAGAATCTGACAACGATGCCTCCAACTGATTTTTTTGTTTTGTAAGATTGGCTACCTTCTCTTCAAGTTGCTGAAAAATGCGTTGCTGTTTTTGAAGCTCTTTTTTTTGTTCTTTGTTGATGGGTGAGTTGTTCATTGGTTGCATACCGGTGGATTTGACGGGTACGCTGATGGCTGAAGGTTGCGCATTGACGGCTCTTGCTGCTGAACCCAGGTTTGGGTCATCATTCATCTTTTTTCGGTCTTCCATCCGTTGCTTCCATTCAACCCATTCTTCATAATTTCCCTTAAATTCTTTTATCTGGTAATTGTCGATTTCCCAGATCTTATTCGCTGTTTTAGAAATAAAATACCGGTCATGACTGACCAGAATAAAACTGCCTTCATATTTATTCAATGCTTCAATAAGCAGATCGCACGAATGCATGTCCAGGTGGTTGGTTGGTTCATCGAGCAGTAAAAAATTTGCCTTGCTTATCATTGTTTTTGCCAATGCCACGCGTGCTTTTTCTCCCCCGCTCAACACTTTTATTTTTTTCTCCACATCATCGCCGCTAAACAAAAAACATCC
>DATGFZ010000338.1:0-1634 GCA_035308805.1 Puia sp.
GTCCTCTTGGAAAAGATCGCAACAAGTGGTCTGCAAAATAATATTGCTTCCGAATTGTGCTCATTTACCGAATTAAACAATTTACAAAATAAAGGTCCCTATGACCTGATATTTTCCAATTTCGCAGGACTCAACTGCACGGACCGGTTGGCTGACGTGCTGGATTCATTCCATGCCTTATTAAAACCACAGGGTGTCGTTACCCTGGTCATGTTGCCAAAATTCTGTTTATGGGAAACGGCCTTATTCCTGAGGGGAAAATTCAAAACCGCAACCAGGAGGTTCTTCAGCAAAGCGGGAAGTAAAGCAAACGTTGAGCATGTTTCCTTTACCTGCTGGTATTACAACCCCTCCTGCATCATCAACAGGCTCCGGCAACATTTTGAAGTATTAAAAATTGAAGGCTTGTGTACGATCGTGCCGCCTTCCTACATGGAACATTTTGCCGAAAGGCATCCGCAGGCATGGAAATACTTAAAGACCAAAGAGGACAAATACAAAAATAAATGGCCGTGGAAATTCATCGGTGATTATTATATTCTTTCCCTGAGAAAAAAAAGTTGAAATGAATTGCAAAACGGTTGAAGCAAATGCTATTTTACCTGGGCATAATCACCTTCCGATTGCCTGATTACGCGTGAAGCCCGCTCAGCATACCGGTGTAATAAATTATCCTGGAAAAAGACAGGGTCGGGCTTGGCCATATGTTTTTTGGCGATCATGCTCATGGTCACGCCCTTATTATTCTTTTTGTTTTTAGCCGTTTTTTTCTGCCATCTCTCTGCGGTTATTTTCATCAATTGATCATCAAGCCAGTTGCCAAAACGATTATTGAACATTTTTTCAATAATATATTTTGGAAGAAATGATGGTATGCACTCTGAAGAAGACACACGAAGGAAATGATTGGGAAGAAATGACTGGCTCCAGGAATTGGCAGCATAGAAGGCTTTAAAGGCAGTTTCCCCCTGCATCGGAATCAGGGTGACCAGTTCCGTAGCCGTGTATATATTTTTTTCTTCGATCTCCAGTTCTTTTTCGTCAACATAATAATTCATACAAAACAAATGCTGGCGGTTGAATAAGAAAGTGAGTTTTTTAAAACAGTGCATGAAAGTTCTGGTTATCCATAATTTATTTTCCGCAGTGATGATGAACAGGTCAATGTCAGATTCATCATCAGCAAAATTTTTGGAAAGCGAACCGGAGATGCCTACCGCACGCACAAAAGGAAATTTTGCTAAAAGTATTGATACTCGCTTTGCCGTTTTAATGAGTGCTGCGGCTTTTTTGTTTCCTTCCATTCTGCAGGTCGACACATACGGTTCATTTCGCAAACTGTACACGTCACCAAATTTGTTGACAAGCTCCCGGTGTCTGAGATCAGCCAACGCTTCATTAAATTCTGTGGTGGTGCAGGTATGCTGAAGAAACAGCCAGATCTCTCTTTGCGTGAGCGGATAATGGAATAAATCAAAATAAGCCAGCGTAGAAAGTATATTTGATTTAGTGTACATGATGGTTGAGATAACCGGGTGAAACATTTTCAGCCGCATTACCCTATGTTAAAACGAAAAAAAAGATCATTGGTTGCCCCTTCCTCCACTACTCATCGGGTTATCCCCGTTTTTACG
>DATGFZ010000339.1:0-13799 GCA_035308805.1 Puia sp.
GTTTACGCAAAACAAGGGTTTTCCAGCTGTTCAGCAATTGTTATGAAAAAATAATGCATGCACCAAGCTACTCAAAAAACCAGTCAGGTAGTACACTCATGCGAATGATGGTTGCCGATCAGTATATCGGCTACCAATCGCCGCTTTACGATAAAGGAATCCGGCAATTCCGGACCAATCTCGATGAAACACTTAGTCTCCTTGACAGTTATCATGTCCCGGTTTTCGTCAGCACCTTGGTCACTAATGAAAAAGATTTCAAACCATTTATGGACATTCCGCCGGACAGTGCGAAGGTTCCTGCGTTCAATAAGAATTTCAATTTGGGGCTGGGCGCTTTGGCGGTCCAGGATACTCCTGTTGCATTGACCTACCTGAAAAAAGCAAACGATTTATATGACAGGGACGCCACGTGTAATTTTTATTTAGGACGAATTGCATCCGCTAACCATGATTATGCCCGGGCAGGTATCTTTTTTACCAAAGCCAGGGATCTTGACGGACTTCGGTTCCGTGCCCCTTCTGAAATAAACCGGGTGATCCGTCAGCTTAGTACTAAATACCCATTTGTTCATTTGGTAGATACACAGGCTGCTTTTGAGAGTAATTCTGCGTCCCATATCATTGGAAATGATCTGATGCTTGAACATGTACATCCAAACCTGAAGGGATATGGGATTATGTCTGATGCTTTTTATCAGGCGATAAAGAATAACCACCTCATCGGGGAGGAAAAACAAACGGAAATGAGTCTTGACCAATTGGAATCACAAATGCCGGTTACCCGTATGGATTCACTCTCGGGTCTTTACAGGATATCCAAACTAAAAATGAGCTGGCCGTTTCAGGAAATTACCATGCAGGATTCGGTCGGCATGCCATCCGAAGAACGTCGGCTTGCCCATGACATGGTATTCGGACGGCTCTTGTGGTCTGACGCAATAGACAGCCTCTACAATTACTATCTGGGAAAAAATGATCTTGCCGGCGCAGTAACCGTAATGGAGACCTTAGTTCTGGAGCATCCGCAGGAGGTAGCTTTATATATTAAGACGGCGATGCTGTTTGGCAAAATGAATGACTTGCCCAATGCCTGCCTATATTTCAAAAGATCGTTTGCCATCGCCCCTTCTGTTGAATTGGCAAGGTATCTTTTTGTCATTTATTTCAAGCTTGACGACCCCCCTCAGGCCATTCCTTATTTGGACTATTGTATAAAGAACAGTGCGCAAGCCGCTGTCCTGGTCGCCATCAAATCCTATGGAAAAGAAATCATTGAATTAAAGAAGAAATATATCCCTGGATCACCGGACATGGTGATCTCCCACCGGATCGCAAGCTTGTATTTGAAAATGGGCAATAAAGAAGCAGCAGAAAAGTATGGGCGACCAAGTAAATAAATCAATAAGATCAAATGATACAATCCAATAATAAAGTAAATTCGGATCGATTGAAAAAATCTCGTGAAGCCTGCATTACATTGGTTCTTATTTGCTGCATATCGGGTCTTGGTTTCAGGGAAATGCACTTTTATGGAATCATCATTGGTCTGATCCTGTTGGCACTGATCTATCCTCTTTTGTTTTATCCGTTTGCCATCGCCTTTTCCTGGTCGGCCGCCGTATTAGGCGCGGTCAGTTCACGGACAATGCTCAGCGTTTTATTTTATTTAATCGTGGTCCCTGTGGCCTGGTTCCGAAGAAAGTCGGCTTTCCGGTCACGTGCGCTACGACAATTCAAAAAAAATACCTGCCCGGTAATGAAAATACGTGATCATGAATATGTGGCAGAAGACTTTTTGCATGAATTTTGAAAACCTGCAAAGACAACAAAATGGAATTTATAAAAGAACTATTCCTGTTTATGAGAATGAGAAAAAAATATTGGCTTTTGCCGCTGATTATTCTATTGATTTTGATTTCGGTCATGGTAGTTCTTGCCAGTGTACCGGCGCTTGCGCCCTTTATTTACACCTTATTTTAATCTTTTGGCTATATCCATTTTAGGAATCTCTGCATTATACCATGACAGCGCCGCTGCACTGGTTATTGACGGTAAGATCGTTGCAGCTGCCCAGGAAGAAAGGTTCACCCGCATCAAGCATGACGCTTCTTTTCCGGAAAGGGCAATCCGTTATGTGTTGGCCGAAGGGGGGTTAGATAGCTCAGCACTGACGGCAATCGCTTATTACGAAAAACCTTTGTTGAAATTTGAACGTATTTTGGAGACATACCATTTACAAGCGCCCAAAGGTCTGGCAAGTTTTACGAGGTCCATCCCTTCCTGGGTGGGTCAAAAGCTTTTTATCCGCAGGTTAATGCATAAGCATTTTAGGGACGGCTCCGGAAAAAAAATACCGATCTTATTTCCGGAGCATCATCTTTCTCATGCAGCCAGCGCATTTTATCCCTCCCCTTTCCAGGAAGCAGCGATACTTACCATCGACGGGGTGGGTGAATGGGCAACGACCACCATCTGCCATGGGAAAAATGAGAAAATCAAAATCATGAGGGAGATGCAATTCCCCCATTCCATAGGGCTACTCTATTCGGCTTTTACTTATTATTTGGGTTTTGTGGTAAACGAAGGTGAATATAAACTGATGGGACTTGCTCCATTTGGTGATCCTAATTCCGACCAAACCAGGACATTTACCCAGAAAATACTCACCGACCTGGTAGACCTGCGCGAAGATGGCTCTGTCGTGCTGAATATGGATTATTTTAATTTTGCCACCGGTTTGACGATGACATGCGACCGGCTGTGGAATTCCCTTTTTCGATTGTCAAGAAGAACACCGGAATCTGTTATCACCCAATCGCATATGAACCTGGCATTCGCCATTCAAAAGGTGCTGGAATCGATTGTGATTGCGCTAGCGCGGACGGCCAGGAAAATCACCAGGTCTCAGAACCTCGTAATGGCAGGAGGTGTCGCACTCAACTGCGTCGCCAATTCCAAGATTTTGCAAACAGCGATATTTAAAAATATCTGGATCCAGCCGGCTGCAGGCGATGCAGGTGGTGCTATAGGTGCAGCAATGGCAGTTTACCATATCTGGGGAGGGAACAACAGAGAAACGGACCCTGCGGATTCGATGCAACATGCATATCTCGGACCTTCCTTCGATAACCAGTATATTAGAAGGTTTATCATCAGAAACTCCATCCCTTATATCTATTTTGAAGATTTTAAACAACTGGCTGAGACCATCAGCAGGAGTATCATGGAAGGAAAGGTTGTTGGCTGGTTCCAGGGTAGGATGGAATTCGGACCCCGGGCCCTGGGCAACCGCAGTATTCTAGCTGATCCGAAAAATCCCAAGATGCAAAAATTGCTGAATGAAAAAATAAAATTCCGAGAACAGTTCCGCCCTTTTGCGCCGAGCGTTTTGGCCGAAGATGCGCCGACCTACTTTGATATGGATTTTGCTTCGCCTTACATGCTTTTTACCAGCTACCTGAAAAAATGCTTTTGGCTGGAGGAGGCTGGAAACGAATGTAGCATGTCCCTCTCGGAACGACTTGATCATGGCCGTTCTTGCTACCCTGCTATCACACACATGGATTACTCCGCCAGGGTACAAACGGTTGATAGCTTTTCCAATCCCAGATTCGCCGAACTTATTGGTTGCTTTAAGAATCTGACGGGTACCGGCATGCTAATCAATACTTCCTTTAATGTCCGGGACGAACCTATCGTTTGCTCTCCGGAGGATGCCTGGCGTTGTTTTATACAGACAAAAATGGATTTATTGGTTCTGGGAAACCATGTAGTTGATAAAACGAGATTAACCTAAAAAAGCATATTTGAGTCGCTTTTCTTGCAAAACAGCCAGAGGAATAATTAAACTAAGGTGAATAATTGACCGCCCAATTTTGAATAATATTCCCAGTACTGATCAGGAAGTCATTGGAAATCCAATAAAGCTGCACCGATGCTTTTAAGAGCATGTTTCAGGGCAGTAAATGCCTATTTGATTAATATACCTCCAGAATTTTCATTTTACCCGATCCGGTTTGCGGTAATGGACTAAAAATCATTTCCCGGAACCAGTGACTTTTTGGGCCAAAAACCCAATTTAAGTGGGACACCAGGGACGCAACATGAGCATTCCAGCGTTTCATCCCAAATAGAATCATATCGAAAAACATAACTGGCGTTTTTTTTGCAATAGATTTATTACTAAACATTTTACAGGTGAAATTCGAAAGACAGATCCAGTTCTCCACAACCATCAAATCAAATGGTCAAATGCGCGAATTTAATTTTCTTAAAATAAAAAATGCCTCCATTCCAACCTATCATGTTGACGTTAGCGATGAACGCGGCAACCGTCATTATTTTTCTCTTATTTATGAAAATACAAAATGGGTAATTGGGAAATCAACACTACCCTCATGGATCATGAATGCTGAAAACGACTTAGCCACTGCCGTGAGTGATTATGAATCGGTGGGTTAATTCCCCAATTACAATTCCCTGCCTGGAAAGGAGGGTTGGCGCAGCATTGGGAAAAGTAAAATGGATAAGTTCTTCTAGTTTCGGAAGTATTGCGATGAAAAACCTATTTTAAGGTGCTGAGGTTAAGTTTTGTGCCTGTCCCATTTAAATAATCGTTACTGAGATTGAAGTGAATTCATGCAGATCTGAGATGGAATAATCTGCATCTAAACGGGCGGGCGAATCTTTTATGCAGCAGGATAAGATTGATCAGTTTTTTGTCTTCCATATGTCCAGGTAGAGGCTGGGGTTTTTCCTGAATTGAGCGAGAACAAACGGACAGCGCGGAACAACATCCAAATGGGTTTCCCGTGCGTAAACCAACATCCTATCGAATAGCTGATGCGCTATGCCTTTCCCCTCATGCGCAGGATCAACTTCAGTGTGTAATATGGTCATTATCTTCCCCGAGATATGTGCGCGCATCACGCCAATCATCTCCTCATTCTCCCTGGCTTTGAATATGCCGTTTCCCATTTCATCAGCTTCCCAAGTTATACTAAGCATACACTCCGTTGAATTATTAAATTAAAATTACGGAAGTACTTTTTTCCTTTTGCCTTTTTTGCACATAAAAGCAAAAGCCTCAGCCACCATTTTACTGAAAGTTTTTGCAGAAAAGACTGTTTCTCCCAGATCTTTGTCAGGAAAAAATAGTCTCCATTCTCCGTGAATAAACAGCAGGCTGCATTCCCTGTTTTCGCAGACTTTCTTCAATTTGGTACTTGTTCGCATAAGCCGTAATATTTAATGTTGTCAAATTAAATGATTTAAGGATAAATGATGGTAAAACTATTTATATGAATGGATAATGGGATAGATTATGACGGCGCACTGGATTCAGAAAAATATTTTGCAACCAACAGGGAGGAGCAACCGGTAATAGCAAACAGGGGAATCAATGTTTCGGGATTTCCATCACTGTTATCTTCTCCGAATGCCTACTGGCAAAGACTCAATTGCTCGGTGGTTTGCGTACTGAACTGGATGACTCTCACTTTGCCCTTTTCGTAATGGAGCACGAGCGTACCGTACTGCGTTTGGAATGCATCCCAGTCGGTATCTTTTATTTTGGGATTCCCAAGCCATTTAAATAATCCATCGCGCAGTGCGCCCATCAGCGGGATGCTGAGTTTTCCTTTGAAAGCAGGGCCGACCTCAATGTATTTCCGTTGAAGATAAACGATCACATCACGGTCTTTATAAAAAAGTGCGCGCCCGCAAGTACTGTCTGTTTGCTGACTGATGGTGTAACAGGGTAATTGTTCACGGAACTCCTGTTCGTTAACGTTGGGCTTAATATTATTCAGCGTTCCATTGAGGACATCAATAGTAAACAAGCCACAGGCTGATTTGGCAGTAAGCTGCGCAGAAGTAATTTTTGTAAGAAAAATGAATGCAAGCAGCGTGATGATGGTTTTTGTCATAATGTTTATTTGGGGGGATCCGGGTAAATAACAGCAAAATCCTTGCTACAAATAATGGCCCTTGGTTCAAGGATAATCAATGTGACAAAGATGGTTGTTTCGAAAGCGCATATTCTATTGCAAAACATGTGGAGGTTTTGATGAGTTTTCCATTGCTTTGCAGCCTGTTTCAGATCGTCCCTGCTTTTAAAGATTTTGCATTGGGTAATATGTGATTTGCTGCTCGCTTTGCTTTTTCACACATTTTTGGAAGCGCGTTAATTTACAAATAAAAGTTGTTCGACGGAATCAAGCGGTTTCTTGTCCAATTATTCTTTCGAATGCTCATTAACGTTAGCTCCTGGGGAGTTACAACAAGATACCGGGAAAGTCCGGCAACCAAATAAGCTGTTTACAAAAGCAACGGCGGCTTTCTGTGTTTTTATCGCACAAAACGTTCGTTTCCGAACACTTAATTTTATCACCTCTCGATCAATGAAGTGATTAAAAAGTATTTACATCTGGCATTACTCTTGGAATCTTTTTGCAAACAGATCATCATGGATACGGATCTTCCCGAACAGGTAGTACGCAACAGGAAAATGAAAATCATCGGATGGATATTCGCCCTAATAATTGGCTTAATTGCATGTGTCATATGGGTTCGTTTCTCTTTTAAATCAACCATAAAAAAATCCGCAGTTACCACTGCCGTGGTTGAAAAAGGCAATATTGAAAATACCATCAACGCTTCTGGAGAAATGCTGCCCGAGTTTGAAGAAACGATTACAAGCCCCATTAATGCTTCTGTTCAGAAAGTAGTTATGGATGCGGGATGTAGGGTCAACGCGGGGCAATCCATTCTTACGCTTGATAAATCAACTTCACAGACAGAATTTGAAAAACTGAAATTTCAATTAGAATCCAAACGAAATGATATTAAAAAACTAAAATTGGAACTCGATAAAAGTTTTTATGACATCAGATCCAACAACGATATCAAGCAACTAAAAATTAATAGTCTTGAAGCTGACGTAGACAATGCCAAAAGATTATTAAATGCGGGTGGCGGCACCAGAGAAAGTGTTGAACAGGCTGAATTGAATTTAAAAGTTGCAGAATTAGAAAAGCAACAGCTGGAAAATGAGATAAAGAGCAAACAACAAACCATGCATGTGGAAATGAAGGAAGCTGAGATCGCTGCAAATATTCAGGAGAATGATCAGCATGAACTGGAGCGTAAACTTAAATTGGCAAATATAGTTGCCAGTCGCCCCGGTGTTGTCACTTGGGTAAATAAAAATATTGGTTCTGCCATTAAGGAAGGTGACCCGATAGCGCGCATTGCCGACCTCGAAAGTTTTAAAATAGTGGGAAGTATATCCGATAATTATATTGATGACTTGCATAATGGGATGACAGCGATCATTCGCATTAATGAAACCCGGGTCCGTGGTACAGTCGCCAATATTTATCCATCGGTGCAAAATGGAATGGTGTCGTTCGAAATCGCATTAAACCAACGGGCTAACAAATTGTTCCGTCCGAATATGAAGGTTGATGTATTTCTTATTACCTCCACCCATAATGATGTGATGCGTGTTGCCAATGGCGCAGCTTTCAAAGGATCAGCAATACAGGATATTTTTGTTTTGAATAACGGAAAAGCAGAACGCAGAACAGTTCATATCGGCATGTCCAATTTCGACTATGTAGAGATCAAGGATAATGTCCGACCGGGTGAAGTAATCATCACTTCCGATATGAGCGAATATAAAAACGCGAAAGAAGTTACTGTAACAAATTAGATCTTACCATGAAACCATTATATTTTTCTATTTGTCTATTATTGAGCACAAAAACTCATGCGCAGAAAAAAGACACGCTCATACTAAGTTTGCAACAAGTTGTACAATTGGCAAAAGAAAAATCAATAGCATCAAAACAGGCAATAACGACACGAGAAACAAAATACTGGCAATGGCGGACTTATCGTTCCAATTATCAGCCACAGCTATCACTCAGTGGAACATTACCTGCGTATACCAAAACATTTAACCAGGTTGTTCAGCCTGACGGAACCATTCAATTTCAACCGGTTCATTATGATAATTCATCACTAAACCTTTCATTCAGTCAGAGTATTGCTGCAACTGGCGGAACGATCTATGGGACAACCCAGTTACAACGCTTTGATGATTTTGACCGGAAAAATATTTTGTACAATGCGCTGCCTTATGGAATTGGATATACACAACCGCTTTGGCAATTCAATGCTTTGAAATGGGATAATAAAATTGAGCCCCTGAAATTCAATGAAAGCAAGCAGGCTTATATTGAATCTATGGAACAGGTTTCTATTACAGCTACCGGATATTTTTTTGATTTATTGCTTGCACAGGTTAATCTTCAGGTAGCAGAAACCAATTTAACAAATACACAAAACATTCAACGTATTGCAAATGAAAAATTAGCGCTTGGAAAAATATCAAAGAATGAAATCCTTCAATTGCAATTGGAGCAATTGAAAGCAAAGAAAGCGATGGGAATGGCAAAAAGGGATATGGAAATAGCTGCATTGAATTTGCGCTCATACACGGGTTTGCCAAGCACTGAAAAAGTCGCACTTGATCTGCCACCCGCAACCATCAATATGAATGTCGCGACCGATAAAGTGTTGTCGGAAGCATATGCAAACCGGTCAGATGCAATCGCTTTTATGCGCCGCGTGGCAGAAGCGAAACGAGATGTCGCCAAGGCCAGGGGAGACAATGGTTTGAATGCCACCTTAACAGCCAATCTTGGATATTCAAAAAGTGCCGCAACTGTTGAAAGCGTTTATCAGAACCCCCAGAATCAGCAATTGGTACAGATGGGATTTGTTATTCCGATACTCGACTGGGGTAGATCAAAATCAAGAATAAAAACTGCAGAGGCCAATTTGCAGCTTACAGAATATACCGTGGAGCAGGATAGGCAAATTTTTATTCAGCAGATCGTTACACAAGTCACGCTTTTTGATATGATGAAAGATCAGTTGGTTCTTACTGCAGAAGCAGATAGTATTGCAAGCGAAAAATACCAGATCGCAAAAGACAGGTATGTTCTGGGAAATTTAAGCATTACTGATCTGAGTATTTCCTTCCAGGAAAAAGACCAGGCAAAAAGAGATTATGTTTCAGCGCTGCGTGATTTCTGGAGTGCGTATTATCAGTTACGTTATTTGTCTTTGTATGATTTTGAAAATAATGAAAAAATAATTTATAAATAAAAATGAATTTTAATATTTAAAAAAACAGATCAATGATAAATTTAGAGAACATACAAAAAGTATACCGCACAGACACTATTGAAACCCTCGCACTCAGCAGCATCAGTTTGCAAATAGGGAAAGGAGAGTTTCTTTCTATCATGGGACCGAGTGGTTGTGGTAAAAGCACACTATTAAATATTATTGGTTTGCTGGACACGCCAACAAAAGGCGAAATGAGCATTGATGAACAGAAAACCGATCATCTTTCTGACAAACAATTGGCACAGTTCAGAAATAAAAAACTCGGTTTTATTTTTCAGAGCTATCACCTTATTAATGATTTGAAAGTACTGGATAATGTAGAGTTGCCATTGCTTTATCGCATAGGTTCTGATAAGCAAAGAAAACAACTTGCATCAGAGGCGCTGCGAAAAGTTGGGTTGAGTAATCGCGTAAAACATTTTCCCACACAACTTTCAGGAGGACAAAAACAACGTGTTGCGATCGCACGCGCAATTGTTGGAAATCCTGAAATTATTTTGGCCGATGAACCAACAGGAAATTTGGATAGCGCGATGGGAAATGAAGTGATGGATATTTTGTTGCAGTTAAATAAAACGGAAGGAACAACGATCGTAATGGTTACGCACGATGAAAATATGGCGAAGAAAACAAATCGATTGATGAGGTTGTTTGATGGAAGCCAAGTACAATGAGAAGTCAATGGTCAAGAGTCAACTTTGCGTGCAGATTAAACAGGATGTTTGCCGAGCTCGGGAGTTCAGGACGGATACCCAGACAGGAATTTGAAGGTCCCGTTTAAATCCCTCCTTTAGTAAGAGGCTCTTCGATAGCATGTTTCTGATACAAATGCCTACCAGTTGGTGTAACGATGCTGAAAAAGAGATGTAACCCCGAATAAATAAAATTGCTATTATGCTAAAGAATTATTTCAAAATTGCTATTGCTGTTTTAAAACGCAGAAAATTTTTTACGTTCATCAGTTTGTTTGGTATCAGTTTTACGCTAACGATACTGATGGTGTTGACAGCGTTTATTGATAAAGTTGTTGGGGATAATTATCCTGACAAGAAACGCGACAGATCATTATATGTTAATGGACTGCAGGAAAGAGGCAAGAATGATATGAATGGAGGGGCCTTATCCTTTTATTTTTTGAATCATTATGCGGGCAGTTTGAAGACGCCTGTAAAAATTGGAATTTCTTCTGGTTTTAACGGAACCAATACTTACGTAAACAATAAGAAAATCGCCGTTAATTATAAATATACCAATGCCGATTACTGGGATATTCTGGAATATGATTTTGTGGAAGGAAAGGCATTTAATAAACAACAGGTTGATGACGCAGAAAAAGTTGCGGTAATCTCGGAAGATATGAAAAGAGAATATTTCGGGACCGGATCATCGGTAATAGGAAAATATTTTGAAGCCGACAACATACAATACCGGGTTATGGGCGTGGTAAAAAATGTTCCGATAACAAGTTACATGACATACAGCGACATCTATTTGCCATACACTGTTTCAAAAACAAATTATAACGATAGAGGATACAGAGGCGATTATATGGGAATATTGTTGGCTGATTCAAGATCCGACTTGTCGAAGATGCATGATGAATACGAACAAATGGTACAAAAACTGCCAATGGAAAGCAAGATTTATGATCACATTTACAGTCATGCAGATTCGTACATCAGCGCTTACGTAGATACCGGAAATGAAGACAAATCTGGTGTTACCTATGCACTTACGGCAATAGGAGTTTTTATTTTTCTTGTGATGTTGTTGCCTACTTTAAATCTTGTAAACATCAATATAACACGCATTATGGAGCGTTCGTCTGAAATAGGCGTCCGTAAAGCGTTTGGCGCTTCTTCAAATACATTGGTCTTGCAGTTTATTGTTGAGAATCTTATTCTCACTTTTTTAGGAGGATTGATCGGCGTTGTATTGTCATTGATTATTCTTAAAATAATCAACAGCGCTGATCTCATTGCAAATTTTCAATTGTCATTTAATATTACCGTACTGTCAATTGGATTGTTGATCTGCCTGGTTTTCGGTTTGTTGTCTGGCGTATATCCTGCATGGCGCATGTCAAAATTAAATGTGGTGACTGCTTTAAAGGCACAATAAACATCAATAACTTTTTAATCAAAATAACTATGGTAAAGCATTTATTTACATTGATCTGGAATAAGAAGAAGCAGAATTTTTTATTGATATCAGAGATGCTCGTTTCATTTCTGGTGATGTTTGCTGTTTTTACGTTGCTGGTATACTATTATCAGAATTATCAAAGACCTATGGGTATTGAATACGAAGATGTATGGACGGTTAATTATAATAATTCATTTCAGGTTGATAACACAGATTCAATTAATCAGTTTTACGGAACGCTTGTACAAACAATAAGAACCATGCCGCAGGTAAAGGGAATAAGTTTTACCAGTGACAACATTCCGTTTACTCAAAATCAAAACACCGGGGGAATCATGTTCAATAATAAAAAAATCGACGGCGTCAATTGGTATACCGTTGATGATAATTATCAGGATGTCTTGGATATGCAAATACTTGAAGGAAGATGGTTCAATAAGGCAGACGCGGTGGCAAAGGATAAAAATATTGTTATCAATTCCGATCTGAAAGAAAAGTTATTTGGAAAAGAAAATGCCTTGGGAAAGATCATCGGAGATGGGGATAACAAAAATAAGATGAAAGTAATTGGTGTAGTGCAGTCCGTTAAAACGAAAGGCGACTATGCAACTACAGAAACCGGACTTTATAACAGAACAGATACGTCGTCATTCCGGTGGTTGGGCAAAATGTTGGTAAAGGTTACACCCGGAGCTGATGCGGCATTCGAAGGGCATCTGTATAAAACACTCGCCAACTACATGAAAAATTCAAATATTGAGATCGAGCATTTCACCAACAAACTCAAAAACACAAATTATTTTTACCTCGTGCCGATGATCATTCTTTTGATTGTAGCCGGGTTTTTAATTGTGAATGTTGCGCTTGGTCTATTCGGGGTACTCTGGTACAATATTAATAAACGAAGGGGTGAGATCGGTTTGAGAAGGGCAGTTGGCGCATCTGGACGATCGGTGTCTGCACAATTGGTAAGTGAGTCACTGATTCTTGCGACATTATCTTTAATAATTGGAACATTTTTCGCAGCACAATTTCCATTGTTAAACGTTTTTGATCTGCCTGCGGGAGTTTATATAACTGCAAATATTTTATCTGTGCTGTTTATTTATTTCTTGGTATTTATCTGTTCGGTTTATCCAGGCAGCCAGGCTGCTGCTATATATCCGGCGGTTGCATTGCATGAGGAATAGCATAAATACCACATTCCGGATACCCCGGAAACGATTCATATCAACCATTTGATAAAAACCTTAAATTGCCTTGTTCAATATGATACTAATCATTGATGATGATAATGCCGTTCGTACTTCGTTGCTGTTGTTATTGCGACAGGAAGGCTATGAGGCAAAGGATGTTGCTACTCCGAATGAAGCAATTGCATGGCTCAATCACAATACACCTTCCCTGATTATTTTGGATTTGAATTTTTCAATAGAAACATCCGGTGAAGAAGGAATTAGGTTGCTAAAACAAATCAGGAAGATTAATGCTGCCGTACCAATCATTCTCATCACCGGTTGGGCAACTATTGAACTTGCTGTAAAAGGAATGAAAGCGGGTGCAAATGATTTTATTAACAAGCCGTGGGGCAATGATCATTTGCTGCAATCAATAAAAACACTATTGAATTTACAGGAAAAAAAAACCGAAAAACTCAGCAGAATAAAATTAGATGACCGTTACCAGTTTCAACACATTATCGGTGAAGATTCAACGATGTTGGAAATTCTGGAAACAATCGGTCGTATTGCTCCCACAGACGCGTCAGTGCTGATCATGGGCGAAAGCGGTACCGGCAAAGAATTGGTTGCTGAAGCAATTCATCAGAATAGTTTACGTAATAATAGACCATTTGTAAAAGTAAATCTTGGTGGCATTTCGACTTCATTATTTGAAAGTGAAATGTTTGGACATGTCCGGGGTGCTTTTACAGATGCAAAATCAGATCGTATCGGCCGTTTTGAAATGGCTAACAAGGGGAGTATTTTTTTAGATGAGATCGGGGACCTTGATCAAAGCAGTCAGGTCAAATTATTAAGAGTGCTTCAGGACAGGAATTATGAAGTGCTGGGAAGCAGCAGAACTAAAGTGGTAGATATCAGGGTGATTTGCGCAACAAACAGAAATCTTGCTGAAATGGTTGCAGCGGGAGTTTTTCGTGAAGACCTTTTATATCGGATTAACCTCATAACCATTAAGATCCCTGCATTACGGGAGCGAAAAAATGATATTCCATTGTTAGTAAATTTTTTTGTTGATAATCTTCGTGAAATATATAATCGGCCAAATTTATCCGTTACCAGAAATGCCATACAATGGATGCAGAAACTGGAGTTGCCGGGCAATATTCGCCAGTTAAAAAACCTGGTTGAACGAACTATCCTGGTTACAAAAAAAGAGGAACTTGATGAAAATGATTTTTTGGCACATGTGGAATTAACAGCTAAGAA
>DATGFZ010000340.1:0-6820 GCA_035308805.1 Puia sp.
AAAGATTGCAGGCGTTGTCAGGTTAACGCGTTTATCGGTGCATTGCGCCGAAAGTATGACAGAGACCAATAATTGATAGGGGTTATCGTAAATCAATTCTGTTTCTGCGTCGGGGTTGTGTTGCTGAAAATAATTCAGCATGAATTCATAACGTTCTTTCCTGGTCATTTTAAATTAATAACCACGAATGTACGGAGAGAATTTGTCAGCGATTACTTACAGATTCGGGGGCTGTTCTACGTGCGTAATTAAGCACATTGAGAATAACGTCCATGCGCGGGGCAAGTGTTATTTTGTCTAGTTGGTCAACTGATGAATGAAGCACCTGCATTTTTTCACGAAGTGTCCAATCCTCGTTTAGTGCGGTTTCAATTGCATTAGTCAACTCTGGAGAAGACTCTTTGTATAAATACAATAGTAGATCCTCTGGTGTAAAGAGTGTCATAGCAAAACCATTTAATGTCCAAATTTTTTCGAAGCAGTAACCTGATACGTCCGGAATAAAAACGACATTTATTCGTCATTATTGCATCAATTCCAAAAAAACGTTCTCAATTAATTGAGGTAACAATCAGAGCAGCCGGTGCTAAAAATTGCATTATTTTTCCCGAATCAGGAATAAATCTTCATTATCACGCTTCATCAGGTATTTTTCGCGTGCATATTTCTCCACCAGCGCAGGGTTCGATCTCAATTTTTCCAATTCAGTTTTAGTGGTAGCGATCTGGTTGTTATAGTACTTTTCACTTTTTTCCAAAGCCTTTAACTCCTGTTTTTGTTTGAAAAAAGTAGTTATAAAGTCACGTTCATCAAAAAAAAGCATCCAGACTAAAAATCCGGCTCCGGTGAGCAGGTATTTATTCTTAAATATGGGTGGAATGCGGGTAAGTAATTTCATTTTGGCTTCAGGATGCTCTTCGCAAAGATAAAATAATTTTTATTAAATGACACGGTAATGACTATCTAATTAATGGTTCTTTTTTTGTAAGTGCAAAAAGAACCAAAAAATCCAACCTGGAAACGATAACGTGACCGTACCTGGGACCGGAGATTTCATTCAGTTTCCGGTACTGTCCTGATGACTGCATCCTATTGCTATTCAACGCCAAAGATTAAGATATCGATCTATGACTAACAGTAATGACTATCTACTTTCGTTTGAAAACAACATGTCCATTTGGGTAAACGGCTGTTTCGCCGAGGGCTTCTTCAATACGGATCAGCTGATTGTATTTGGCAATTCTGTCTGTTCTGCTTGCCGAACCTGTTTTAATTTGCCCGCAGTTTAATGCTACCACTAAGTCGGCAATGGTTGTATCTTCGGTTTCCCCGCTGCGGTGGCTTATTATCGTTGTGTATCCGTTTGTTTGCGCCAGCTGAACCGCATTGATGGTTTCTGTTATTGTTCCGATCTGATTTACCTTAATAAGTATGCTGTTTGCAATTCCATTGTCAATTCCTTTTTGGAGAATTTTTGTATTAGTAACAAACAAATCATCCCCTACCAACTGCACTTTATGACCAACAGCTTCCGTTAATTTTTTCCATCCGTCCCAATCATCTTCAGCCATCCCATCTTCTATGGAAACAATGGGGTATTTATTCACCCATTCGGCCCAATAAGCAACCATTTCATCGCTCGTTAATATTTTGCCGCTGCTTTTGTAAAATTTGTATTTTCCGTCTTGCATCATTTCGCTACTGGCTGCGTCAAGGGCGATCCCAATTTGTTCGCCGACCTTGTATCCTGCCGCTTCTATTGCCAGCAATACAGTTTCTATGGCTTCTTCATTGCTTTGAATATCCGGAGCGAAGCCGCCTTCGTCGCCAACATTTGTGCTAAATCCTTTTTTCTTTAAAACAGTTTTCAAATGATGAAACACTTCAACCCCCCAACGCAATCCTTCGCTGAATGATGATGCGCCAACAGGGACAATCATAAATTCCTGGTAATCGATTTTGTTATCGGCATGCACCCCGCCATTTAAGATATTCATCAAAGGCAAAGGCAACACACAACTATTTACACCACCCAGATAGCGATACAGGGGCAGAGTCGCTTCCTGTGCTGCAGCCTTTGCAACAGCCATCGAAACGGCAAGCATTGCATTTGCGCCGAGCTTACTTTTATTTTCAGTTCCGTCTATATTTATCAGTAAAGCGTCTACATAAGTTTGCCGCATGGAATCAACGCCAATAACCTGTGGCGCAATAATTTCGTTCACATTTTTCACGGCAAGCAGAACGCCTTTGCCCATGTATTTGCTTTTGTCATTGTCGCGGAGTTCTACAGCCTCGTGTTTACCTGTAGACGCTCCGGATGGCACAGCAGCTCGGCCCAAAAAACCACTGTCGGTAATCACATCAACTTCAACGGTTGGGTTACCGCGGCTGTCCAATATTTGTCTTGCATGAATTGCATCAATGTAGCTCATATTTTAATTTACGATTTTAGATATTCAATGTAAGCGTTGTTTGTTTTCAAATACGCTTTTGATCTGTTTTAATATTTCATTTTTTTACTCTTAATGCCTTGGCGGTAAATGTTTTATTGGCATCGTTGTTTCGCAACCTTTACCTTTCCATTCTCTCGCACTCCTCCTGTGGGAAGCCCATCATTTTTGAATTCCATTAATCCAAAGAATCATCCCTTGAGGACTATTTCGTCAAACTTCTAAATACATCTTCCAAACGCTGATTCTCGCTTTGCAAAGAAACAATGTTCAGGTTATTTTGCAAAGCGAGTTCTAACAATTGCCGACGAACAGATTCCGGATTGGCGGTTTCCAGTTGCCAGTTGCCGGCAGGCAAGAAGTTTACATTGGTGACATCACGCAACCCCATTAATAGGGCAGCCTCAATATTTTCTTTGAAATGCACCAGTACAAAATGACTGTTTTTATTTGTGCTTTGCAAATTGCTCAACTTATCGTCTGCGACAATTTTTCCTTTATTAATAATAATTACGCGGTCACAAATCGCTTCCACTTCCTGCAAAATATGGGATGAAAAAAGAACGGTCTTTATCTTACCCAAATTTTTTATCACTTCTCTTATCTCAATAATTTGATTGGGGTCTAATCCGCTTGTGGGCTCATCTAAAATCAAAACTTCAGGATCGTGAATTAGCGCAGATGCCAGTCCAACACGTTGTTTGAATCCTTTTGATAATTGACCAATTCTCTTTTTGCTTTCGGGAGTTAACCCTACTGTTTCAATCACCTTGTTGACAACCGTTGACCGTTGGCCCCTGACTGAATGAACATCGGCAACAAAACTTAAGTATTCTTTAACATACATGTCATGATACAACGGGTTTGCTTCAGGAAGGTAACCGATCTTTCTTTTTACCACCATCGGCTGTTCTTTAACATTGGTGCCGGAAACGAATGCCTCGCCACCATCTTGTTGCAAGTATCCTGTAATGATCTTCATCGTCGTGGATTTCCCCGCACCGTTTGGGCCAAGAAAGCCAACTACTTCTCCATTATTAATGCTGAATGAAATGTTATCAATCGCTTTTTGTTCTCCGTAAATCTTGGTGAGGCTGCTTACTTCAATGGACATGATAGCGAATTACGGCGCGAAAGTAAACAATTTCAATGTGAAATGGCCCAATAACTCAACGTCTCGCATCAGTTGTTTGAAGACACATTATGAGCCATCACCCCTTAAAGGAGCATTTTTATATTTTTCCTCGTCACCATACTCTCCTTTCAATGCATAATAGCCAAAAATGATCATGCCAAATGCTATGGGAATAAATACGCCGACAAAAACAATCCATTGAACTTTTGTACTTATGACGGGGTTTTTTTTGATCTCGCTGATAGCCGTAGTTACTAGATAATAAATGGCAAATGGTCCCGCAATCATCCATAAAACGCCCGCTATTCTCTTTATTAAATTCATAGTACTGGTTATGATTTATCAATCATTATCATAAGAAATATTGTTTCTATTTACTACGTACAACATGCAAATGACAATACATATCGATGCAACAATGATGGGGTACATTAATCCCACCAATTTGTTTCCCGTATAAATTGTGGTAAGCAGTGTTGCAAAAAAAGGCGTCAAACCCCCAAATACCCCATTGCCGATATGATAAGGCAATGACATGGATGTGTATCTAATTTTGGTTGGAAACAGTTCAACCAAAAATGCGGCAATCGGTCCGTAAGCCATCGTTACGTAAACGATCATGATAAAAACGATCATCACCATTTTCCAGTAATCGGCGCCGCCAAGCGATTTTGAGATTTGCATTTCCGGTTTGATGTTTTTCCGGGAAGCATCTTCGTATAACGTATCTTTTTTTGTCTGAGTCATGATCATTCCATCTTCAAAATAGGACTTGGTAACGGCCGTCCGTACCGCATTTTTTGAATTGACAATAAATGATAAAGTCGTTTTTATTTCCTTTTTTTCTGCCAGTTCGGTTTTATTTTTAGTGTCCGAAATGATTAGCAACTGTTCAAATAAAAAATGATACGTAGTCACTGCAAGAAACATCCCGGCAATTATTATCCATTTCCTGCCGATCTTATCGCTCCATCCGCCAAAGATTACAAAAAAAGGGGTAGCCAATAAAATCGCCCAAATAAGAATGGTACGGGACTGGTCAAAATCTATTTTACAAACATTTTCAATAAACGATTGGGCGTAGAATTGACCAGTATACCAAATCACCCCCTGTCCCATCGTTGCGCCAAACAACGCAAGCAAAACCATTTTAAGATTTGTTTTGTGAACAAAACTTTCTTTCAAGGGGTTTATGGAGATCTTGCCTTCCGCTTTGATTTTTGCAAACATCGGCGATTCTTTCATTTTAAGCCGGATATAAATCGAAATGATTACCAGTACGATTGAAATTAAAAACGGAATTCGCCATCCCCAGTCATTAAATTTTGCAATGGATGTAGCCTGATCATTATCCAGTAAATGGCGCGTCAATAAAATTACAGCAAGTGAAACAAATAAACCCAATGTTGCCGTTGTTTGGATCCAGGAGGTAAAATATCCTCTCCTGTTTCGAGGGGAATGTTCAGCGACATATGTTGCGGCGCCACCATATTCGCCGCCAAGAGCAAGCCCCTGCAATAATCTTAATACCAGCACAATCAATGGTGCAGCAAAACCAATGCTGGCATAACCTGGCACCAAACCGATTGCAAATGTGGAACCGCCCATGATGATGAGCGTTAGCAGAAAGGTATATTTTCTGCCGATCAGATCACCCAATCTGCCGAACACCAATGCACCGAAAGGACGGACGATAAAGCCTGCTGCAAAAGTGCCGAGCACTGAAAGCAAAGCCGCCGTGGGATTGGATTTGGGAAAGAACTGCGTGGCAATCACGGTGGCGAGGCTTCCAAAAATATAAAAATCGTACCATTCAATCAATGTGCCGACAGATGACGCAGTGATAATTTTCCAGATCCCTGATGTTGATGGAGAAGAAGGCATAGCAAGAAACGATTGGTTTGTCACCGTGAATGTAAATAAAATTATTCTTTAACTGCAACGGCAATTCTGGAGTCTGCCGTGCCATAATATAAAAACCATTTGCTTTTAAAATTGGCGAGACCTTCTACAAAACAAACATTATTTACCTGTCCGCTGATCTCATAAGATTTATCAGGCTTTATAAAATAAGTGTCCATCCTTTTTAAAATCTTTGTCGGATCATTTCGATCAAGCAAAACCTGCGATGCGGCATAGGTTCCTTCAGGCAAAGAGGTGTCGCCGACAGAAAGAATGTTGCGGCTGTTATAGATCAAGACAATTCCTTTGTCGGTTATCATCGCGGGCGGACCTGATTCAACCAGATCGCTGTCAAATTTTTTATTTCGTGTAGGAATAATGGTTCTTAATTCAGGCATATTTTTCGCCTGACCTTTTAAAGCTGCCGGATCTTTTTCTCGGGATTGCGTTTCAACCGGAGCCCAGTTTATCAGGTCATCCGAGGTGGCAGCCCAGATGTTTTGATCCCCCCAATACATCCAATATTTTCCATTGATTTTCGTGGCAATTATTTTTCCATTTTTGTACCTTGAAATGATTGAACCTGATTTTGACCACTTATCCAGGTATTTTCCGTTGTACGCTTTAGCAAATGCAGGGCCGCATTTTGTCCAACGCAACAAATCCGCTGAAGTGGCGATCATCAACCGCGCGAGCGTTCCATTATAAGCCGTGTACGTCATATAATATTTACCGCTGCTGTCTTCAGCAATACGCGGATCTTCACAACCACCATCCCATTCATATTTTTTCTGGGCGTCAATACCCGGGTATAAAACGGGACCGGCGTGCCGCACAAAATGAATACCATCACTGCTTTCAGCCAGTCCTATTCTCGATGTACCGTCTTTGTCCTGCGCGCGATAAATCATGAACAGCTTTCCGTCTTTGACGACAATGGAAGGATTGAAAATATCTTTTTCTTCCCAATATATTTTTTCGTTTCTTACCGGGCATTCAAATGAATTATTGCCTGGTTTCAGGATCGGGTTTACAGAATCGATCTTCACAAACGGGATTAATGCCCACATCCTATCATCATTTTTCTCAGAATTACTTATCGCTGAATCTGCGATTGGATTGTTACAGGAAAAACTAATCAAGCAAACAATCAATGAATAGAAAAACAAACGATCCATAAAAAAAGAAAATAATTGTAAAAATCAGGAATAAATTTCAGTAAAATGATAAATAATTTATCACTGTTGTCCGACTAAAATATGGAATAATAAATAAGTAAAATAAAGGGATGATTCTGTTAGAATTTACCACACAACAAACATTTCTAATG
>DATGFZ010000341.1:0-4927 GCA_035308805.1 Puia sp.
AAAATTTTTCAGGCGGAACTTGCTGAATGGGAATATTGTGTTTTTTTGCGAGTCTTCTGATATCACCAATCGATTCGCCGCTCACGTTGCGTTGAAATAAAATTTTATCGATCGCGCGACCCGATTCGATGGCTTCTATCACTGGCTGTCTTCCTGTTATGAGCGCATTTTTTTTCACGCTAAATATTTTTTTAAGCTCCCATTAAGCATCATCAGCTTAACTTTTTGAATTGCCGCAACAGACATGGAATCCGTAATCGATCCGTCTTCAACCATGTTAAATGCTTGTTCAAAGGGTATTTTTTTTAAAGATAACTGTTCAGTTTCTTCCGGCGATGCCTCGCGTCTCTGCAAATGTGTAGCCAAATATAAAATAGCCAGTTCATCGGAAACCGAATTGGAAAGATGCATCGTTAATATCTGGCGCCACTCCCCCGCTATTATACCGGCCTCTTCAAGCAATTCCCTTTCCATGGCGGCCAACGGGTCTTCATTCGGCTCAACGCCGCCTTCGGGGATTTCCCAACTGTATTGATTGAGGGGAAAACGATATTGTCCCACCAGATAGGTGTTAAGCTCTGCATCTAACGGCAATGCACCTACAGCAATTTTTTTAAAATGCACTTTGCCGTAAATTCCTTTCCCGCCATTGGGGTTGATCACATCAAACTCCGTCACGTCGATCCATGCATTGTCATACATTTTTTTTTCGGAAATTATTGTCCAGGGATTCATGGCGTCTAAGATTTTGATGTAAAGGGTAAAAGCCGTTTAATTTTAGTAACCGGTTAATGCTGGTTTCAGCGTTTTGAAACAATCTTAACTGAAGGGAGGTCGGTTTTCCCCCAACCTTCACTCAGCAGCCGGAATCTTGCAGGTCAACCATGCTGCCGGGCTTCCGTCTCCTATCCCGCTTCAAAAAACAATGCCAATGCTGCATTAAAAAAGGCCCAATCTCTCGCCATTGAGTTATTGAGCCATTAAATCATTGCGCAATTTTTTTTATTTTATTCCGAAAGCTTTCTTCACTTTAGGAACGTGATCTAATTTTTCCCACGTAAACAATTCTACTTTCTTTTTTACAACCTTACCGTCGGGAGAGGTAAAAGTCTTTTCAACTATTTCCGGTTTACGACCCATGTGTCCATAAGCTGCCGTTTCAGAGTAAATGGGGTTGCGTAATTTTAAACGTTGCTCAATAAAATATGGGCGCATGTCAAAAAGTGCTTCCAGTTTTTTTGCAATCTCGCCATCACTCATCATTACCTTGGAAGTACGAAAAGTATTCACGTTTATGCTGGTAGGCTGCGCTACACCGATTGCGTAGGAAACCTGTACCAGCACCTCATCGGCAACACCGGCAGCAACCAGATTTTTAGCGATGTGACGGGTTGCGTATGCGGCCGAACGGTCAACTTTGGACGGATCTTTTCCGCTGAATGCGCCTCCGCCATGTGCACCTTTGCCGCCATAAGTGTCAACAATAATTTTTCTTCCCGTCAATCCGGTATCGCCATGAGGTCCGCCAATCACAAATTTTCCGGTTGGATTAATATGGTATTTTATCTTATCATTAAAAAAATGTGCATATTTTTTGTACCTCGATTTTACCCTCGGAATTAAAATATTAATGATGTCTTTGCTGATCTTTTTTTGCATTTTTTCTTCCGAATCAAAATCATCGTGCTGGGTTGACACTACGATCGCGTCAATGCGAGCAGGTTTATTGTCGTCATCATATTCCAAAGTCACCTGGCTTTTTGCATCCGGACGTAAATATTTAATTTCCTTATTCTCTCTTCTTAAAGCCGCAAGTTCTATCAAAATTTTGTGTGCGAGGTCGAGGGCCAGAGGCATATAATCCTCTGTTTCATTGCTCGCATATCCGAACATCATTCCCTGGTCACCCGCACCCTGCTCTTCCTTTTTCTTTCGATCAACTCCCTGGTTTATGTCTGCCGATTGTTCATGGATCGCTGACAGAATTCCGCATGAGGTGGCTTCGAACATATATTCACTGCGTGTGTAACCGATCTTTCGGATAACGCCGCGCGCAATTTCCTGCACATCCAAATAGGCCTTCGATTTTACTTCTCCGGCTAAAACAACCTGTCCCGTCGTTACTAAAGTTTCACAGGCAACTTTTGATTGCGGATCGAAAGCAAGGAAATGATCAATTAATGCATCAGATATCTGGTCCGCAACCTTATCCGGATGACCTTCAGAAACACTCTCCGAAGTAAATAAATAAGACATGAGTTTTAAAATTTATGATTGACAGAGTTTTTATTAATCATTATGCCATTTAACATGAAACTTTTGTTCAACAGAAATGTCATCCCACAAGTGTGCGACACAGCCATGCCTGATCGAAGCTCCTTTAGCCGGTATCAAACAACCAAAATTAAAATCCGCCGCAAAGATAATCGCAGAAATTACTTTTAAAAAAGAATTGCCGCCAATTTCACAGAAACGCAGAGAAATTATTTTTTCAGCTCTGAATTTCGAGGAATTTGGTGGCAAATGATCAAGAACATTATTTGGTCAATTCTTTATACAAAAGCAAATAGTCTGACAGATCGGATTCTGCATCATAAAGCAAAACGCGTTTGCCTCTTATTTTGCTGAATTCATCAGCTAGTTTTTTATCAGGCTTGTCTGTACCAAAAGTTATTGCATCTGCATACATGGCGCCGCCACGGAACATGGCTGTGTTATTGGCGTCTTTGAAAATTTCAAGGTCTTTGGGTTTTATGGCCGGATTGATATTGATCAGCTTCATAAAATCTGCGCCGAGCTTTTCCTTAAATGTGTTCTGTCCAATGGTAAATACAATTTTGCTATGCGAAAACACCGGTTCTTTTTTGTATACCGTATTCAGGTACATCGGAATCAACCCGGTCATCCAGCCGCTGCAATGAATAATATCCGGCGGCCATCCGAACTTCTTTACTGTTTCCAATGCGCCGCGGCAATAAAACCCGGTTCTCAATCCGTTATCGTCATACCATTTCTCATGTTCATCATGGAAAACAAATTTTCTTTTGAAAAGGTCTTCATTGTCCAAAAAATATACCTGGAGTCGTGCGTTGGGGAGGGAAGCAACTTTGATCTGCAGCGGATAATCGTCGTTGCCCATGGAGACGTTTATTCCCGAAAGCCGAACCACTTCATGCAAACGGTGCCTGCGTTCATTGATCACCCCAAATCTTGGCATAATACATCTAACTTCAAATGCGGTATCGTTCGCTTTTACCGCCAGTTTATTCACTGTTTCTGCAAATTCAGTCAGTTCGAGGTAGGGAGAAATTTCGTTGGCAATAAATAAAATTCGTTTTTTTGTTACCATTATTTGCTTAATTAGTGGAGAAAACTCCTTTCAAATCAGTTTGCAAAGGTACGAAAAAATTATCAAGAAACAGTACAGTAAAGGCTTTAGATGAGTTTAACATACAAATATGATCATTTTTAAAAAGCAGGCGGATGTGTTCAATCACCTGCAAAAGAAAAGACAGGCAGGTATACAGATCGGGTTTATACCAACGATGGGCGCGCTGCATGCCGGACATTTATCACTGATCGGGCAATCAAGGGAAAAAACAGGGATCTCGGTTTGCAGCATTTTCATTAACCCAACGCAGTTTAATGATCCCGAGGATTTTCAAAAATACCCCATCACCCTGGAGAAAGATATTTTTCTCCTCGAAAGGAATGGTGTTGACATCCTGTTTCTTCCTGCCGTAGATGAAATATACACCGGGGGAACAGATGATCTGGAGCATTATGACCTGGGTTACCTGGAAACCATTTTGGAGGGAAAATTTCGTCCCGGACATTTCCAGGGAGTTTGTCAGGTGATGTTTCGATTGTTGAACATAATAAATCCGGATCTTTTATTTATGGGACAGAAAGACTACCAGCAATGCATGGTCGTAGAACGTTTGCTGGAGATTATGCGGTCTGACATTCAGCTTGTCACTTGTGAAACATTACGGGAAAGCGACGGCTTGGCGATGAGCAGCCGCAACATGCGATTGAATGAAGAACAAAGAAAGAATGCATCGGCTATATATGAAGCATTGGTTTACCTGAAACAACATATCAAAGCCGGTAGTCTTATTGAAATCATTGATGAAGCAAAATCAATCCTTCAAAAAAAAGATTTTATCATTGATTACGTCGAGATCGCAAACGCAGACCATCTGGCGTCACGTGAAGACTGGAATGGATCAGAAAAAATAGTGGCCCTCATCGCAGCCCTTCAACATGAAGTCCGGCTGATCGATAATATGCTGCTTAACATTGAACACAACTGATGCGAGATTGTTACTTTTGTGGCTATTACGAATAACGATGAGTTGTTCGAATCGAAAAATAAATAGCGAGAGATCTGACAAAAATGCTTTTGCCGTGTTTTGGTATAAACTGTCCGGGAGAAATTTATTCGCGAAATCAACCTGGAGTAATAAAAATAAAGAATAATAAGAGAACCGAGTATGCAAATAGAAGTTTTGAAATCGAAGATCCATCGCGCCGTGATCACGGAAGCAAACCTGAATTATGTTGGCAGTTTAACCCTGGACGAAGACCTGATGGAGGCTGCCAATTTGATTGAGAATGAAAAAATACAGGTTGTCAATGTGAATAATGGCTCAAGAATTGAAACCTATATTATAAAGGGAAAACGCGGATCAGGAATTTGTTGTTTGAACGGTCCGGCTGCGCGTCGCGGCGCTACGGGCGATGTAGTGATCCTCATATCTTATGCCACCATGGATTTTGAAGAAGCCAAGGGGTTTACGCCAAGAATAGTTTTTCCGAAAGATGGAAATAAGATTTAGATTACCGGGGAATCTTTGCTTGCAGATTGTTCGGATTTAAGGGTATTGGTACAAACGTAAACATAATGGATGCCCGTTAAATCCTT
>DATGFZ010000342.1:0-2491 GCA_035308805.1 Puia sp.
TTGGTATCATCGTCGGATTCTTGGCGATGGTGTTGTAAAAAAATCACTGCATCCAAAGCACAGGGCGGAGGATGCAGTTTTCATGGCGGAATCTGAAAATGTTTATGGCTCATTTCACATTGGGTAATTTTCAAATTTTGAAATCGTATTTATGAATCTTCTTACACCAGAATTCGGATTATTGATTTGGACACTCCTTGCTTTTCTCGTAGTCTTTTATGTGCTGGCAAAATTTGCCTGGCCTCCTATAATGAAAGGCTTAAAAGACAGGGAACAAGGTATTTCCAATTCATTGGCCACTGCTGAAAAAGTGAGGGCGGAAATGATGCAGTTAAAAAGTGAGAATGAGATTTTATTGGCAAAAGCCCGGGAAGAAAGAGCAGAAATCTTAAAAGATGCCAGGGCGATGAAAGATAAAATTGTCACTGAAGCGCGCGACCAGGCTAAAGTAGAAGCCGGTAAGATCATTGTCGATGCGCAGGCTGCCATTGAAACACAAAAAATGGCTGCATTGACAGACATAAAAAATCAGGTTGGAAATATGGTCGTAGAGATCTCTGAAAAAATACTAAGAAGAGAATTGACCAATAGACCGGAGCAGGAAAATTACATTAAGCAGCTGGCTGAGGAAGTAAAACTAAATTGAGCCACAATCCCCTGATGGGGTTTGAAGGCTTGCATTCATAATCGTCAGTACATTTTAATTATACTGATACAAATTATAGCTCCCTTAAAGGGGACAGGGGTATGCCCAATCCACGTTTAGCAGGCAGATACGCAAAGAGTCTTATCGACCTCTCCGTTGAAAAAAATCAACTGGACGCCGTCTATGCAGACATGTTGTTCCTCGAAAGAGTGTGCAAAAACAACCGCGATTTTGTAAATCTTTTAAAAAGCCCGATCATAACAACGGATAAGAAGGAAAATATTTTTGACGCAATTGCGCTTGATCATATAGGCGCGCTGACAGCGTCTTTTAATAAATTGCTCATAAAAAAAGGACGGGAAATATACCTGCCCGAGATTGTCACTGCCTTTATTGAACAATACAAAAGCTATAAGGGAATACATATCGTGAATTTGATCACTGCAGTTCCGGCCAGTGATGAATTAAAGAATTCCCTAACAAATAAAATCAAATCTGCCCTTAAAATAGAGCATATTGAATTGAATACAGCGGTGAATCCGGATATTATTGGCGGGTTTGTGTTGGAAATAGGCGATAAACTGGTTGATGCCAGTGTTGCTTTTGAATTGCACAATATCAGAAAGGAATTTGAAAGTAATGATTTCGTTTACAGAATCCGTTAGCCGTTGAGCATGGATAGTCCTAAATCGACGACCGGATAGACTAACGATAAGGTGTAACCCAGGGCAATAAGGTGCAGGATGGCGGTGTTGTTTCCGCAAAAGGGATCGCGAGTGAGCAGAATGATTGCAGGAATGGACAATGGCCGGTTCAAAATTGTGTTAACTGAATTAAAAAAATAAGAGTTTTTATGGCAGATATCAAACCTGATGAAATTTCGGCGATACTGCGTCAGCAGTTGAGCAATTTTAATGTTGAAGCTGAGCTGGAAGAAGTGGGCACCGTGCTGCAGGTAGGCGATGGCATTGCGCGCGTGTACGGCCTGAACAATGTGGGCAGTGGCGAATTGGTCGAATTTGAAAATGGCGTTAAAGCGATTGCCCTTAATCTTGAAGAGGATAATGTCGGGGTGGTGCTGATGGGCGAAAGCGGAGACATTAAGGAAGGAACCAAAGTGCGCAGGACCGGAAATATAGCTTCCATTAAGGTCGGCGAAGGAATGCTCGGGCGTGTTGTCAATACATTGGGTCAGCCCATTGACGGAAAAGGCCCGCTTGCCGGGGAAATGTTTGAAATGCCTTTGGAAAGAAAAGCACCGGGGGTGATCTTTCGTGAGCCGGTAAAAGAGCCGCTGCAGACAGGAATCAAGGCAATTGATGCGATGATCCCGATCGGGCGCGGGCAACGTGAATTAATAATCGGCGACAGGCAAACCGGTAAAACGGCAATTGCCGTGGATACCATCATCAATCAAAAAGAATTTTATAAAGCAGGAAAGCCTGTTTATTGTATTTATGTCGCGATAGGACAAAAGGCCTCTACCATTGCCGGTGTGATGAAAACGCTGGAGGAAAACGACGCCATGGCTTTTACCGTAATCGTTGCTGCGTCAGCATCCGACCCTGCACCTTTACAGTTCTATGCTCCTTTTTCAGGCGCGGCGGTTGGTGAATATTTCAGGGATACCGGTCGTCCGGCTTTGATTATCTATGATGATTTGTCGAAGCAGGCCGTGGCATATCGAGAAGTCTCTTTGTTATTGCGTCGTCCGCCAGGCCGTGAAGCCTACCCGGGGGACGTGTTCTATCTGCATAGTCGTTTGCTCGAACGTGCCGCCAAGGTCATCAGTGATGACGGCGTGGCAAAAAACATGAATGACCTGCCTGAATCCATTAAACATCT
>DATGFZ010000343.1:0-2028 GCA_035308805.1 Puia sp.
TTTCCGCCGTCTTTTCCGAAAATATAATATCTCTTACCAGGCAATTCTGCCGGAGCGAAATAGCTCATGTTTTCAACCAGGCCAATCAAGGGAACTTTTAATTGTGTTTGGCCGAACATGGCTATACCTTTTTTTGCATCGGCGAGTGCAACGTCCTGAGGCGTTGTTACAATAATAACTCCTGTTACCGGGACGGTTTGTATCAGCGTCAAATGAATATCACCGGTCCCCGGAGGCATATCAATTACGAGGTAATCCAATTCCCCCCAATAAACATCTGAAACAAATTGTTTAATCGCGCTGCTTACCATGGGTCCGCGCCATACAACAGCGCTTTTTTCATCAACCAAAAAACCAATACTCATTAACGCAATGCCATATTTTTCCATGGGCAATATCATTCCTTTTCCATCCACATCCATCATTTTTGGCCGCTCGCCGCGAAGTCCGAACATAATCGGTAAACTCGGACCGTAAATATCGGCGTCCATCAATCCCACTGATGCGCCGTCCTGTGACAATGCCAGTGCAAAATTTGCTGCGACCGTACTTTTTCCAACTCCGCCTTTTCCGCTTACAACAGCTACAATATTTTTTACTTTGGGCAATAGTGTTTGCCCCTCCTTGCGTGTTGTTGAAGTCTGAGAGGTGAATTTCACATTCACCGTCGCTTCTTTATTGATCAATAATTTTATGGCGTTTACACACGCATGTTTGATCAAATCTTTTAAGGGACAGGCAGGTGTTGTAAGCACCACCGTGAAGGAAATATAATTTCCGGCAATCTCAATATCCTTTACCATGTTCAGGGTAACAATGTCTTTTCCTAAATCCGGCTCCTGAACATTGCTCAACGCATCTAAGACTTTTTCTTTGGTCATGCTCAATTATTTGTTAAATATTTATATGCCGCAAAATTAACCAATGACCACTGTACTTTGTTTACTATTTTCGATTTATAAAGTTTAATTTTGGACCGGAGTTTGGGTGAAAAATTAGGTTGCTGAACATTCTTTACGGAAACAATACTGTGGGGCGTATCGGCTCTGAATGTCGGCGGGAATCTCAATGAAACAACTCAAAGAAACCAATTAAATTTCAAAAGCAGATTAATGAAAAAAACTATACTATATATTCTTGTATTAGTATCTCCGTTTTTTGCGCAAGCGCAATTTGATAAGCTGAGGGATTCAGTGGTCGAAGTTTACGGTTTTGTGATGAGTTCAGATAGTCTCCAGGGCTTGCCAGGTGTTACGGTTGCAGTAAAAGGGCGCAACCAGGGTACATTTACAAACGATCAGGGCGTCTTCGACATTCCTTTGCTGAAAGGAGATGTGATAGAATTTTCGAGCATTGGTTACAAATCAGTAATTTACCAGATACCACGGGATATTAAGGGCAATCAATACAGCATGATTCAGTTAATGACAGATACTGCATTGTATCTTGCAGCAACCATAATCAAACCGCGGCCCACGCGGGATCAATTCGACCGTGATTTTGTGAACACCAATGTGCCAGATGACCAGATTGAAATCGCGCGGCAAAACGTCAGTGAAGCAAAAAGACGGATCCTGGCAAAAACATTACCTGCAGATGCGAGAGAAGCAGCAAATACTTATTTGAGGCAAAATGCATCACGTTATTCATACCAGGGACAAGCACCACCACAAAATATATTCAATCCTGTCGCGTGGGCAGATTTCATCAATGCCTGGAAGCGCGGCGATTTCAAAAGCAGCAATTAAATTGAATTGGTATTTAGGTATTTAGGTTGTACCAAGTAATACCCCGTTTGTATCACAATTTTATTTTTTATTTTAGTGTTATGGGGATAGTTTTCATGCAGTCCAGTTTCATGAATCTTGTCAATCACAAAAATCGAATATGGTTCAGATGATTTCAGTTATCGGCGCAGGCACAATGGGCAATGGGATTGCCCACGTATTTGCCGAAAACGAATTTACCGTGAATTTGATCGACGTGGACAAACAGCGACTCGAAAAAGCAATTGAGACTATTGAAAGA
>DATGFZ010000344.1:0-4374 GCA_035308805.1 Puia sp.
GAAACAGGTTGCTTTTTCTCGGGAGCAGGAGAGACTTTTTTGTTTTCTTTTGCAGGCGCGACGGTTTCCTCAGTCAGTGGTTCTTTATTCATACTAATCGGGGAAACTTTTTTTGCACTTGTTGCCAGTGCAGAAAGCGATGTCTTTACTTTCAGGTACCCGATGATCAATCGCGATCCGGTTTTTAGATTTTCTTTTTTAAGATTATTATTCCATACCTCCAGACTGCTTAAAGGTACCGCATTATAGGTGGCGCTGATCTTATTCAACGTTTCATTTGATTGAAAAGTGTGATATACCGGAACCAAACTTTCATCAGCGTCTTTTTCGCCCGTTTGCGAAAAATTTATTTCAGTCAACGGGATTTTTAATTGCTGCCCTATACTTAATGGTGTGCTAAGCGCGGAATTATTAAAAGGCGCAATTTCTTTCGGGCTAATATTATACAATCGCCCAACACTGTACCAGTTTTCTCTTGGCACAACTTTGTGCGTTAAATATAAATTGCCTTTTTCTCCCTGCACAATTAAAGTCTGAGCAAAGCAAATTTGCAAAAAGCTACAAATCGTCAGCGAAAGAGCGGTCATTTTTTTCATGAAAAGTCCATTTTAAGCACAACGCAAAGATGCACAAATATCGTGCAAAGGAAATATTAAAAAAAGCTTAAGGTCTGAACGCGAAGTCAGCGCTTGGCAGATCAGCCTTCAGGCACGCAGGATCTGGCCCCTGGATTCTACTTTTTTTTTATCCTCCACTCCATTGGATAATAATTATTGACCCTGTTCTGTAGAATTTTTATCCAACCCAGATTCTGATTTTCATATTTTACAACGCACCAGCCTTTCAGATTTGTTTCAATGTTGATTTCTTCTTTTCTTAAATAATTTAGCGCCTGCTCTTGTGAAAGGACGATGGACTGAAAGTTATCCTTTAAGAGGTTGCTCAGTACCAATTCATGTTCAGGAATTAATTCATCATGAACTATTTTTCCTATGCACACGCCTGCTTTTTTTATATACAATGATGATTGCAAAAAATTAAGATCATCCAAGAGCGTTGATGGGATCGCATAGATAAAATCCTTCTTTTTAAAAAATACAACAGCTGCACTGGCTTTGACCGATTTGCTTACTATCGATTCTTCATTTTTACTAAGCTTTTCCCAATTATTTTTTTTCATTTTTGGGAAACAGCACTCACCTCCATCCTTTTTCTGCACTGCAGTAATAAAAAACCCTTCGCCTTTTAATTTATAGGGATAGAAAATATACCCAAACCCTTTACTTTTTTCAGAAACCATTTCAACAATATGCCAGCTCTCATCGGGTTGAAGACGGATGCTGTCCAGATCAAACTCCGCCATCATCCAATCCAAAATATCCTCATTTTCTTCTTTGGAATATGAACACGTTGAGTAAATTAAGATGCCCCCTTGTTTTAGCGCCGGCATTACATCAGCTATGATCCTTTGCTGTCGCCGGTTACAAAGAGTTACATTTTCTTCGCTCCATTCGTTCATTGCTTCAGGGTCTTTCCTGAATAACCCACTTCCGCTGCAGGGTGCATCTATTACAATGACGTCAAAATAATTTGCAGCTTTTGAAAAATCTTTCGGATCATTATTGGTGACAATAGCATTGTCTGATCCCCATTTAATTATATTTTCAGTTAGAATATTTACTCTTGATTTGATGACCTCATTGCTGACCAATAAACTATTGGCATTAATCAGGGATTGTATCAGCGTAGATTTTCCGCCTGGTGCAGCGCACAGATCAAGTATGCGCAAAGGTTTAGTCAAATCAACAGTTTGTTTCAACACTTCTTCCAGAAACATACTGCTTGCTTCCTGTACATAGTAGGTTCCCGCATGAAATAAAGGATCAAGGGTGAATGAAGGACGCTCGGTGATATAGCAACCGGATGATGACCAGGGAATTTTCGAATCAATGGCCAAATGATGATTTTTTATTGAAGATTTCGCGGGGTTAAATCTTACAGCAGTTATTTGTTCATGGTTTTCATGCACTTTTTCAAACGCTTCTTTATCGAATCCATTTATTTTTTCTAAAGAACTAATTAGTTTGTGAGGTAATTTTATTTGCAATCTGAATATTATATTTGTTGATCAGCCAAAATTATTACATTCATCGTCCATTTTTTCAACCGGTCATTATGAAACGAATATCTTTTTTAATTTTTACTTTTTCGTTTTTCTTTTTTGTCAATGCGCAAACATTTCCCGACAGTGAAAAAGACGGCAAGTATTATACCGTCAACGGGGCAAAATTGTGGGTGGTATCTTTTGGTAACGGTGATCCGTTGATCATTATTCCCGGGGGGCCCGGCGGCGCACACCCAAGTTATCGTTCTTTTGATTCATTGTTTAAAACCAGTACGCTTGTTTATTTTGATGCCTTTGGCCGCGGGAAATCAGATACTGCAAAAGACGTAAGAGAGTATACCCTTGAGCGCGACATTGAAGACATCGAAGGTCTGAGACTGGCGATGCATTTTGAAAAAATAGATGTTCTGGGACATTCATATGGTGGTGTCGTTGCACAGGGTTACGCCGTAAAATATCCACAACATCTTAAGCATCTTATTCTTGCAAACACATTTCATAGTTTTGTGATGTGGCAGGAAAATGATGACAACAGCAACCGGGAAATAAAAGAAAATTATCCTGAAGTTTGGGACACGCTCATGAAAATCCGTAACCGCGGGTATATTTCCAGCGATCCAATTCACCAGCAAATTTATGGCACCGTCCCTTATGGTTTCCTATACGGATACAACCCCGATAACTTTTTGAGAAAAAAAGGCGTTAATTATTATCCCAATTATCCAAATCCCAACAACACGAAATTGTATTATCAAATGGTTGGAAAGGACGGCGACTTTATCGTTGGCAGTGACATCGGCAATTTTGATTACCGAAAGAAGTTAAAAGATCTCACGATGCCGGTTTTGATTTATGGTGGTCGATATGACCGCGTGGCTGTTCCCTGGATGATGGTAAAGTATAAAGAATATTGTCCGCAGGCGCAGTTTGTGATGTTCGAAAAATCCGGGCATAATCCACAGGTAGAAGAACCGCAAAAAGATTTTCAGCTGATAAGAGCATTTTTAAGCAAATAGGTCCCGACCGGGATTTTATGGGTATGCTGACTATAACGATTGCTTATTTATCGCATCGCGCTCGGTCTTGGTAATAATGCTTTCCATGTATTCCTTACGGCTGCTGAGAACTAAATTGAGTTTGAAAACAACATTAGATTTTAGTGGCATCCGAGATTTCTACTTTCCGCAGTGCATCTTTTTACCGGAAAAATCATAAATTCTTTATCTCGCCAATCAAATCCTGCAGCACTTTTTTTGCGTCGCCAAAAAGCATTGAAGTCTTTGGCTGAAAGAATAAATCATTTTCAATTCCGGCATAGCCCGGCTTCATGCTGCGTTTGTTGACGATGCAAGCTTTTGCAAGCTCAACATCCAAGATCGGCATGCCATAAATGGGTGAGGTGGGGTCTGTTTTTGCAGCCGGGTTCACAACATCATTCGCCCCGAGCACAAGCACGACATCTGTAGTCGGAAATTCTTCATTCGCCTGTTCCATTTCCAACAAATTATCATAGCTGACATCAGCTTCAGCAAGCAACACGTTCATATGTCCGGGCATCCGACCAGCAACGGGATGGATCGCATATTTTACTTCAACCCCTTTTTCTGCCAGTAATTTTTCAAGTTCGTGGCACGCGTGCTGCGCCTGCGCCACCGCCAATCCATACCCAGGAACGATCATTACTTTACGCGCATAAGTCATTACTGTTGCTGCATCCGTTATGGAAATTTCTTTGTAAGCGCCAAGCTCTTTGGTCTGACTGCCTGCAGTCTTATTTGCACCCCCAAAAGAACCGATCAGCACATTGGCGAGCGAACGATTCATGGCTTTGCACATCAGTATCGTAAGCAATGTTCCCGCCGCCCCAACCAATATTCCACCGGTTAGCATTGCCTTATTATCATACAAAAAACCACCGCATGCTGCGGCAACGCCGGTGAAAGAATTTAACAAAGAAATGACAACGGGCATATCTGCGCCGCCAATCGGAAAAACAAAAAGTATTCCATACAGAAGTGCAATGGCAAATACCACATAAAAAAGATAATAATTTGCGTCAGAAAGATTGAAAATTAAATAGCCGGCAATTGATAAAGCAACCAGGAATAAAACGATATTAAAGATCTGTTGCCCTTTAAACGCAAAGTCCCTGATCCGACCGTTTAATTTTCCCCAGGCAATCATACTGCCTGCAAATGAAACAGAACCTATGATCAGGCCGAGAAAGATTATCAATAATTTGCTTTCGC
>DATGFZ010000345.1:0-5564 GCA_035308805.1 Puia sp.
GCCAAGGGCTGTCCTGGCAATTCCAAATGCAAAAGTCGTTTTTGCAGCAGCATGCATCATCGCCGCGATGCTCCAGAAAATTACGGAAAACGTGTAGCCGAGTTTTGTTCCGATCCGGTCTATTAATCTGCCAAAATATAATAGTCCCAATGCGTATGATGTTTGAAATGCCATCACGATATAACCATAATCTTTTTCGCTCCAGTGCAGATCTTTTTCGAGCACGGGTTTAAGCAAACCTATTACCTGCCGGTCTATATAATTGATTGATGTTGCAAAAAAAAGTAAAACTACAACCACCCATCTGTATTTTCCTACGGCGTTTTGGTCCATGAACTATAAAGTAAGAAACCAAAAGTAGAATAAAATAATCGGGGATCTTTCATTTTCACTTGTACCCGGCATTTTTTGATTTTACTTTTTACCATGTATGCCTTAGTAACTCCGGTTTTTCATTTCAGAGCAATAGGTTTACCTGGTGACCCCTACATGCTGATTGACTGATCGATCGTCGAAGGTAAATTGGAAAAAGAATCATCAACTATCCTCGTCATCATCATTTTGCCGGGGACGAATGATCAATCTCAACGTAGGGTCATTGGTAATAAAACTCCAGAACCAGTTGAATGCAAGTTTTACTTTATTTCTGTATCCTGCAATGGGAATAATATGAATGAAGAGCCAGACGAACCACGCACTGAACCCTCTAAAAAATCCATGTGGCAGATCCACAACGGCTTTATATTTTGCGATGATTGCCATAGTACCCTTGTTATGATATTTGAAAGGTTTCATCGGTTTGTTGGCGACGATATTTTTTAAATTCTCAGCCAACAACTTTCCCTGTTGAATGGCAGCCTGTGCCAGCTGCGGATGACCGTTAGGATAATTGGCATCACTACTTTGAAAACATTGATCGCCGATCGCAAAAATATTTTTTGTGCCTGTAACCCGGTTATATTCATCAACCAGGATTCTTCTTCCGCGGGTGATCATTTCTTTGGGTAAACCAGGCGCCTCACGCGCAATGACACCGGATGTCCAAATCAATGTCGCTGACTCGACAGGTTCTCCATTGGCAAAATAAACTTTCCCGTCGACATAATCTTTAACGGCGGTATTTGATTTAATTTTTACGCCCAATCCGGTCAATACCCTGAATGCTTCTGCCTGCGATTTCTTACTCATCGGACCGAGTAGCGCCGGACCGGCATCAACCAGATAGATATTGCCCACGACGTTTCCGAGCTCCGGATAATCTTTGGCAATAATATGAATGCCCATTTCTGCGATCATTCCTGATATCTCCACTCCCGTTGGCCCGCCACCGGCAATAACAATATTCAATAGTTTTTTCTTTTCGTTTTTATCTGTTGTACGAACAACTTTTTCCATGTTCAGCAAAATATGATTGCGCAAATGCAATGCATCATCAATGGTTTTCATCGGCAAAGCATGCCGCTTTATATTTTCCATTCCAAAATAATTTGTCTCGGTGCCCATCGCCAGCACCAAATGATCGTAGTTTACTTTTCCTGCGGTTGTTTCGATGTTATTGGCGTCAATATCTATGTTAACCAAAGAACCGAGATAAAAATGAATATTTTTTTCTTCCTGGAAAAGCCGCCGGAAAGGGTAACTGATGTTTGACGGCTCAATAAAGGCTGTGGAAACCTGGTACAACAGCGGAGGAAAGAAATTGTAATTGTTCCTGTCAACTATGGTCACGTCTATGTCTTTATTCCCGGATAATTTTTTTGCGAGATTTATGCCCGCAAAACCACCACCTACTACGACTACTTTCATTTACCTTTCTTTTAGTGAATAAGGCCAAGTATACAAATTTAAATCATTACACAGAATGAACGTTTTTGATTTTTATGACCTGTTTGACTATGCTGCATGGCGGACCCAGAGCATGCCTGGAACTCACACTGAAAAAATGAAATGCCTTGCCATGCTTCAGTATAATGGAACGCGTCGTCCCATGAACGAAACCGCCATGGCAGACTCGGACGGGAAACCCTGCGTGCGACGAAAAGTAGCAGAAAAAAAGCCAAATGCTATACAAAAAGACTAAGCAGAGTTTCTTGCCGCGTTGATTATGCCAAACGAGCTGCGCATAATTAATTTCTCATACACTTCCTTTAAGGGAGTATTGATGAGCGAAGTTTCTATGTCGCGATATTTGGTCAGGGCATATTGTTGTATGGTGCTTAGCGGCAGGACAATTCTTTCACGCATTTGGATCGATAATTGTTCAACCGGATAATCTGCCATCAACTCATTTTTGCCCGAAAGTTTAAAAAGATATTTTTGAGTGAGAAGAAATTCATTATAGATCATTTTCCATATTTCTCCGTAAACAGGATGCACAGCGAAATGTTCCGTGAGTGGAAAAAAACACTTTTTCATTGCCATCTCGCAGTTATCAATAAGTGTTTTAAAAAACAGCGAATGGTTGTACAGTTCTTTGATCGCCTCCCATTTTCCATTACGTTCCAAGACCTGCAAAGCAGTGCCGACACCATAATAACCGGTGACATTTTGCTTGAGCTGACTCCACGAACCCACATAGGGAATCGCACGAAGATCTTTGAACTCGAACCTGCCGCCGCTGTTTCGTTTTGACGGACGGCTTGCTATGTTTGTTTCACTGTAAAAACGCAACGGGCTTACGTCATTGAGATATTTTATGAAATAAGGATGATCTTTTAAATCAGAGTATGAGGCATAGCTTTCGGCGGCCAGTTCTTCCATCAACTGTTCTTCTGCCGGTTGGAATGTTATTTTTTTTGAAGAAAAAAGATCATTGGCGATTCCTGCGTGTACCAGCTGCTCAATATTATATTGCGCTGAATCAATTGTTCCGAAATTTGAGCTCACCGTTTGTCCCTGAACAGTAAGTTGAATTTCTTTATTGGCAATATTTTTTCCCATTGACGCATAAAATTTATGTGTTTTGCCGCCACCACGAGCAGGAGGCCCGCCCCTGCCGTCAAAAAACACCACGTCGATTTTATGTTGGGAAGAAATGGTAGTGAGTTCCTCTTTTGCTTTGTAAATCCCCCAGTTCGCCATCAAATAGCCGCCGTCTTTGGTTCCGTCAGAAAAGCCGAGCATGATCGTTTGCTTGTTTCCCCGACGGTGCAAATGTTTCCGGTAACATTCATTTTCGTAGAGCATTTTCATTACCCCTGCTGCATTTTGCAAATCATCAACCGTCTCAAAAAGCGGGACGATATCAACGGTCAATTCTTCTTTTTTCCACCCGCCGAATAAAAACAGCGCATAAACTTCCAGCACATTGACTGCAGAATTACATTGACTGATGATATACCTGTCGCAACCCTCTTCACCATTGAGTTGCTGAATTGTTCTTATTACCGCAACGGATTGCAAAGTGTCTTTTGTCAGGGGATCTGAGTACAGATCAATGTTTGCTTTTTGATCAACATGAGTAAGCAATTTGATTTTTTCCTGGTCAGCAAGTCTTTCAAAATCCGGAGGCAGCAGCTGCTGTTTTTCGATAATATCGTTGATGACTTTGGTATGAACTGTGCTTTCCTGCCGGATGTCCAGTGTCGCGAAATGCAATCCGAAAATTTCTACTTTGCTGATCAGGTTATTTACAAGAGGCAGAAATAAATTATTGTGTTGATAAATAACAGTTTCCCTTATCTGTCTTAATGAATTCAATATCTCTTCCTTGCTCAAGTCCGTTTTCTGATCGGGGATAAAAAGATTATTGTAGAGTTTAATTTCAAGGTCTGAAAGAATGCTGTCAACACCTTTGAAAGTCAATCTCCGTTTGAGTCTTCGTACATCCAGGTAATAACATTTAATTATTCCGCCACGCAGGGCTTCAGCGACTTTTAGCGTGGTTTGCACATTGACAAACGGGTTACCGTCCCGGTCTCCGCCCGGCCAAAAACCCATTTTAATAATCGGATTTTTTTCATTCACTGATTCCGGAAACTGGTCTTTCAATGCCGTAAAGATTCTTCCTGCAGCCTGGTAAAAAACATTTTCCAAATACCAGATCAAACTTATTGCTTCGTCAAAGGGGGATGGTTTTTGTTTTTTGAGAAAAGGCGTCTTTCCCAATTGCTGCAAATACATATCAATCTGGCTCGAATTATTATCAATCACCGCCCGTGACAGATCGTTAATGATACCCAGCACGGAGCCGGGATAAAATTGCGTTGGATGTGCAGTCAGGACCAATCGCACCGCATAATCTTTGAGCTTTTCCGACAATTCGTTTTCCTTATTGGTTTGAATCACTTCTGACACCAGGTGTTTTAAGCTACCCGCCCCACCCATGTCATTGACGTTTTTAAATGCGGCATCTTCCAATGCATCAAACAACACAATTTGTCTTTCAACATATTGCACAAATCGAAAAAGGAGGTCGGCCTTATCTCTGTCGTTGGTATAAGTGGTGTGTTTGGCAAAAAATTCCTCAATGATTTGTTCGGGGCTTTGTTTCTTTTTATATCCGTCTTCGCAAAAAGTGAGTAATAACGATAACAAGATTCCCGTTTTTTCTATGCGGTGAAAAGGAAGCGAAGTGAATAAACTATTATAAAGCTGGAATTTTATTCCTACCTGGTTTCTGAACTGCTGCAATCCCTGTATTGACTGATAAGACATAATTATCCGGTTAAAATATTTTCAATAATCATTACAGCAAGCAGAATGTAATTAAATTAATGCTTGAAAATACTTCATTTTTACTAAAAAACAGGCTGACTATTTAAATTTTTCATTTCTTTAATTATCTTCGCGCCAACAATATAAAGTGGTTGGTAAAAAACAACATAGCAATTCATTTCACGTTATTGTAGCAATCAATACTACAATGTCAACAACCATTACAACCACCCCCACCCTGTGAGGGGTTATACACGTTCATATCATCCACAGAGTTTCCAGACTTTATTAAAAACAAAACTTTATCTTAAAATCATTACCATTAAATCAGCGCATGTATGCAGGTTTTAAAATTCGGAGGGACATCAGTAGCCAACGCAGAAAACATCAACAAGGTAACGGCTATCATTAAACGAAAAATTCACCAAGATAAGATCGTTGTTGTCGTCTCCGCGCTTGGGGGGATTACGGACACCTTGTTAAACTGCGGAGTGCTGGCAGCAGCGGGCGACGAAACCTACAAAGAACAATTACACCAGGCTGAATCACGGCATATCGAAACCGTCAGGTCACTGGTGCCCATAACACAGCAGAGTAGTATTTTGAGTTTCGTAAAAAAAAGCTGCAATGAAATGGAAGATATGTGCAACGGTGTTTTTATGGTGGGTGAATTATCCGATAAGTCGAAAGATAAGATCATGAGTTATGGTGAATTGTTATCGTCGCAAATTATAGCTGCATACTTTTCGGCGATCGGAATGGATTGCACATGGAAGGATTCCCGGGAACTGATCAGGACAGATTCTCATTTTGGTTATGCTGCGGTGGACTTCCATACCACCAATAAAAACATACAAGATTTTTTTAGCACCGCAAAGAATGCTTTATTCATCGTTCCGGGATTTATT
>DATGFZ010000346.1:0-6286 GCA_035308805.1 Puia sp.
TTTGCTTTTTGCACCCAGCTGCCGCCTGATAAGATCACAAAACTAGTTGAATTTGAAACTGTATGTCCATTCACGCTAATGGTAATTTTTCCCGTCGTGGCATTTACTGGAACCTGGACGATAAGCGCTGAATCGGTTACAGAATAAACTGGTGCGGAAACCCCGTTAAATTTCACGATAATATCAGCAGCCACTGTATCGAAATTTATTCCTGTAATGTAAACCGGAAAATAAGCAGATCCGGTATCCGGGGCAATGGAGATGACGAATGGAGCCTGAACGGCCGCATTTTTTTTGCAGGACGCACATAGCCCAAGTGCTACAATAAGATAAGGTATATATATCTTCATGCCAGCAGACTGATCTACGATGAAGTTACGACTTTAAAATCCTCCTCAAATGATGTTTGACCGAAAATCTTTTCGTCACAAAGATTGTCCCCCTATCGTAACATTCGGGCGAAACACGGGTCACCGAATGGGGTATCAGCGATATAATTAGCTGCGCTGATGAATAAACCGAAGCCCCAAGCAAATGAATTTGTCGGCTTTGCATTTGAGCATTAGAGAAAAAATTTTCTGCGGCAAATCTGTAATTATTTGTCTTTCAAAAAATTTAGCTTTTGTCCAATTAACCTGAAAAAGAATATTCAAATTCCCTTTTAATTTAAAATCTTCCTCACGAACCATTAAGGCCTATATTATTACCATTTTGCCGTTTTCTGGGTGGGAATGTGGCAATCTTGATTATTATTAATAATCTAAATGATTACACTTAGGAATGAGATTATTATTTCCCTCATGTGATACGAATTGTTAGATTTGACCAGCCCAAACACCTAAATCTTAGACAACCTATGTTTCCTCGATCCCATTGCTTCTTGCTTTGTAATTCAACGATTTTTTAATTTTCAAATTTTTAAGACATGAAATACTGCCTATTGATCGCTTTTATCTTTTTTGCGACATTCAATTCATTTGGCCAGCAGGCTCGCCCTGTTGGTTATGACGCCTATTCGTACAAGGGACAATTGATCAAAATTGTGCCTTCGCGTTCCGGGGGGTTCGGTTATTCCGTCTATTTCAGAAACCAACTTGTCGCGCTCCAATCGGCGAACCCTTTTTCCATGGCACCCTCAGGCTTGAAAAATAAAAGTGATGCGCTGAAACTGGCTTTCTGGCAAGTCGATCAATTAAGTCACACACCACGTTCCCATCCATTGATAAATAATCGCCTGTCAAAAGATTTGGCTGCTAAACTGATGATCGACATCCGTTGAAGTTGTCTTATAATTTAATACCTAACAACCACGCTATATGAGAAATATTATTACTGCTTTTCTTTGTTTTTTGACATTCAGCAAGGTTTACCCGCAGGCAGCCGGAACGCTGAACAAGAATTTTGGAACCAGCGGAGTGGTAACGAACAATTTTAAATACAACGGCAGCAACAGCACATTCTTTGTCCAGGCTGAGAACTGTTTTGCCCTTGGGAATGGCAAACTAATTTTGTTGCTAAACCTGCAAGGTTGGGTTGTAGTTTCTCAGCGCTTACCTAATGGTAAAACTGATTCCTCCTATGGCAAAAACGGCTTTTCGGCTTCCCTGAGGATCTCAAATCCTGTCGCTGCCGTGCAGCCCGACGGCAAGATTCTAATTGCGGGGACTACATTGGGCAATAACGAGGATTTTATCATTGCCCGGTTAAACGGCGATGGCAGCCTGGACAAACAATTCGGGAACAGTGGAGTGACCATTACGGATGCAGGATCCGACGCTGATATTTTATCGGCTGTATCTCTGTTACCCAACGGGCAAATTATAGCGGGTGGCCAAACGGTTCGCAACAATACCAATGATTTTGCTTTGGTACGGTATACCAGCACAGGAAAGGTTGACGCCTCTTTCGGGCAAAATGGAATTGTAATTACTAGCCTGGGTGGTAGCAGCAATGTCACCACGCTCGCTATTCAACCGGACAGCAAGATCCTTGCAGCCGGTAATTTTAATAACGGCACAACCTTTTTTGCGGCGGTTCGCTATAAGACCAACGGTGCCCTGGATACTTCTTTTAATCACAACGGTTTCGCCATGGCAAGCCCAGGTAATTCTGCGTCGGTAACATCCATGGCGCTTTCTTCCGGAAAGATAATTGTGGGGGGATATTCCTACGACCCTACCGGCAACTCTCAATTTAATATTTTACAGCTTACCTCTTCAGGGGCGATCGATTCCAGTTTTGGAAACTATGGGTGGACTTATTCGAATTTTGCTGGGCCATATCAGACCCTAACCTCGCTGCATATTAATGCCAATGGCAGGATCTTGACCGGCGGCTATGCAGAGTCAACGGGCGGCACCACGCAATTCGCCTTGGCAAGGTTCTTACCCAATGGAAATCCTGACAGCAGTTTTGGAACCTATGGGCAGGTTCTGACTTCTTTGACAGATTCGACGCAGGATTATTCGACGTGCATCTTTTTACAGACTAACGGGGAAATATTGCTAGGGGGTTATGCTGTTCCGAATGACAATAATGAGGAATTTGGCCTCGCAAGATATCAAAGCAATGGTTCAATTGACAGTTCCTTTGCATCCAATGGTATCCTTTTAGGTACCTATCCAGATCAGAGTTATTACTATTCCAATATCTTGGTCCAGCCGGACGGGAGACTGATCGTTTTTGGAAATGTGTATGAAGCATACAATACCTTTCAATCCTATCTATGGAGATACACGGCTAACGGAGCCATTGACCCGAATTATGGGCAAAACGGGCGCGCAAGCACCATTGCCGGCAGTAACTTCGCTGTCATGCAATCCGATGGCAAAGTGGTTATTGCAGGTTCCGAAACCATAAACTATACGGATTCAATCCAGGTCAGCCGATATTTAACGAATGGCAATCTGGATCCGAGCTATGGTACTTTAGGCATTGAGAGGGTACTTTTGCAACCTTATTATGTAGAATTTCCGACTGCAGTTGCGATCCAGTCTGACAACAAAACCATAGTGGCCGGCTGGCAGGAGAACTTCTTAGGAGATGCCAACGGACTAAATGGAATAATAACGCGATTTAATAGCAATGGTACTGTTGATTCCGGTTTTGGTGTGAGCGGCTTGACAAATTTCAATGTTGGGTTTCTTGGAATTGCCGAGTACCTCTCCATACAACCGAATGGCAAAATTCTGCTGACCGGATATTATGAAACGCCATCATATCAATTTTTCGCATTCTTGATGCGGCTGAAGAGCAATGGCAACATCGATTCGAGCTTTGGACAAAACGGTGTTATCACATTTAATGTTGGAGCAGAGACGTTTCCTCAAGGGCTTTTTTCACTTTCAAATGGCAAAATCCTCTTAGGAAATTTTTCAACATCGGATTATGTTAATTATAATGTCTATGTCACGCGGCTGAATGCAAACGGCACCACGGACAGCAGTTATGGAAGTAACGGATCCATTGGAATATCAGGCGGTTTACTGTTTCTTGAGCCTGATCAGAAATTACTGGTATCATCCGGAGTATTAGATGGACAGGATAATGGTGAATTTCTGCTAAACAGATACCTTACCAATGGCAACCCGGATCTTACATTTGGCAAAAAGGGAACATTGGAAGCACTCTTAAGTCCGGGATCAGCAGGAATTGATGGCGCAGCATTTACTGGCAATGAAATGGCAGGTGCCGGCACGGCAGATAATCCTTATGGGGTCGGACTGCTAGCAGAAATCAATTTGGGTAACCAGGTGACTGCAGCCGCCAATGCCGATATCACGGTCCCGACGGATGCGGGCATGTGCTCAACTGTAATTAAGAATATTGAAAGCCTGATAACTGGAAGCGGCGAGTCCAACGCCCGTTTTAACCTTGCAGGTGCAAGTGAGGGAACAGTGGCAACTCCACTTAGTCATTATGCTTTTAATAAGGGGCTCACACGCATCCATTACTATTTCGGATCCGATACAGCTTCGGCGGGCGAATTCACCGTCAATGTTGTCGACGAGGAGGCTCCTTTGATTTCCAGTATCGGCAAATTACTCGACAACAAGGCAGGTACTGATAACCTGGTGGCTTTGCGATTGAGCTATGACGCGTCGGACAACTGCGGTTCGGCCAGAACTTCCATCACATTTAACGGTGAAAGCCGGATAGTCAGCGATCATTTGCTACGACTCCCTCCTGTTCCAGGCGTCTATACGATTCAGGTTTCTGCGACAGATGAAAGTGATAATAAAAGTGTGAAGGAAGACACGGTGATCGTGCCGGCTTCTATACTCAATTCTGTCGACGAATTTGTCATTAGTTCCTACCCGAACCCGAGTACAAATTATTTCTCAGTGCATATCAGCTCGGCAAGGGAAAACGGTCCTTTGACCCTGCAGCTATTTAACGATAAGGGTGTACTTATAGAAACGGTCAGCCACGCTTTGCCTGGACAGACCCTGCAATTAGGAGGATCTGCATCGTCCGGCGTTTATTTCCTAAAGGCAATTCAGCAGGGAGAGGTCATGAACATCAAACTGGTTAAACTCTGAACGAACATACGATATAACGTTCTTGCCTATGCGAAGTTATATAGTACAAACTTTTGGTTTGACATTTCCTAAAACCGACCCAAATTTTATTTGGCAGTAAGTACACATTATTTTCTGAACGAAGCGATAAAGATTTTTATTTCAGCGCTTTTTGTCGATTAGGTTAATAGATTGGTGTTGATTATTTCACAAGAAAGGGTGCTAACTCACTTAGAATTCGAACATAATTTTAGTACGGTTCAAAGGGCTCAGTAAAATTATTTTACAAGATCTACGTTTATTATAATAAGGTGCCGGCATTTTTATTTCGGACTAACCAAAAAATATTACTTTCATAATTAACAAAATTGAACCCGGTCGTATGAAATTCCTAACATGCCTTATTGCAAGTTTATTTTTCCTATCATCTATTCTTTGGGCTCAGCCAAATAAGCTTATTAACTCAGGAGAAATAATTGAACGAGGAAGCAAGCTTTATGATTCAGGGAAATATAAACAGGCACTATTATTATATACCCAAATAAATCGTAATGATACCAATTACGTAAAAGCGCTCTTTGCAAGAGCACTTAGCAGCGAGGCAGACAGCCAGTACGATATGACAATAAAATATTGCAAAGAAGCACTCTCTTTAAATTATCAAAGAGAATATGAGCCTGAGCTTTATAACACTTACGGCAACACACTTATTGACATGCACAGGTACGAAGAAGCTGTAAAAATTTTTGACGTTGGGCTGAGTAAATATCCTTCATATTCTTTTTTAACCTTTAATAAAGGTATTGCATATCTGAATTGGGACAGTGTAGCCAAAGCCGAACAATTGTTTCAAAATACTCTTTTAATTAATCCGTACTTGTACAGTGCGCATTATCAACTTGGCATAACAGCCCTAAAGCAAGGAAAACTCGTGGAGGCTTTTCTCAGTTTTGTTGCCTATCTCATAATGTATCCTGATGGTAAATATGAACGCAAATCCATTTCCATATTAAGTGAAATCTCAAACGGCGTTGATGATATACTTGAAATCAAGAACAAGAGGACAATTGAACCCGCCGAAAATTATCAATCAGTCGAAGATATCGTTTTATCAAAAATTGCACTTGATAAAGCCTACAAACCGATTATTAATTTGGATGATCCTATTTCCCGGCAAATCCAGGTTGTTTTTGAGAAATTAGAATACAATGAAGAAAGCGCTGATTTTTGGATGCAGTATTATATTCCTTTTTTCAAAGATATTTACAATTCGGGAAAATTCGAATTGTTCATTAACCATGCATTTTCCAATATTAACGTTGCACAAATTCAGGATTATAATAAAAAAAAGAAAAAAGAATTGCAGAGTTTTGTTGATGATGCAGCTATTTATTTTAATCTTATCCGCTCAACGCGGGAATTATTCTACAAAAAAAGAAATTCAGTCACTGAAAGATATTTTTTTGAAAAAGGAGATCTTGTAGGCAAGGGCGGCACCTTAAATAATGGCAAAACGATCATTGGCCTATGGCATTTCTATTACCCTGCTGGTAATATTAAAAGTGTAGGAGAATTTAATAATACAGGAGAAAAGGAAGGTAATTGGACTTTTTATTATTATTCGGGAAAAATTGAGGCAAACGAAAATTACAAAAACGGAAAGTTGCAGGGCGAGCAGAAAAATTACTTTAAAAATGAAGCACTCTCAGAAGATGATTCATATACAAACGGTCTGCTAGACGGAATTGATAACACATATTACTATT
>DATGFZ010000347.1:0-7015 GCA_035308805.1 Puia sp.
AAAAACATTCCTGTATACCTGATCTCTGCAGACGATGTGGGTGGGAAAGATTATCTGATCAAAAATAACCTTCAGGGAAAAATGACTTTTTTCAAAGCAGATGCAACGGCTATTAAAACGGCTGCGCGTGTAAATCCGACCATGTACCTGTTAAAACAAGCGATGATCTTAAATAAATGGGGCGCCGCTGATTTTGAAAATTCCTTGGAAGAAATCAATTCCTTGCCGGTGCAATAGCAACCGGCTGGTTGTCCATATCGAGTGGGGTTCCGTGTCATTCCCCCAAGCACCGCGTGAGTGGCCGGCACTATTTAATTACCAGTTCCTTCACCACTTTTTCTGCCAATGCCTCATTCACACGTTGAATGATTTTTTCTTTTTGGTACAATAATTCCTGTTTTAAGGAGGCAACCGATGTATGGATGAAAAGGGTGTTCCCGATAATCTGGATTTTGTCTGTGTATTTCGCAATGGTTTTTCCCATGATTTTTTCCCACACGTCTTCAATTTGCAAAGCCTGGATGGGGCTTTTCAATTTACTTTGATTTAAAAACTGTTTCATCGCATCTGCTAAAGAATATTCACCCATCAAGCGAAGGTAACTATTTTAGAATGATGAATTTTTTCTGTGTTTCACCAATCTGCCATAAATTAATAATGTGCTTGCTCATTAATGGAAATAAACTTTTAAATTTATTTTTCTTTCAAATGCCAAATATGAGAAAAATATTGCCTGCGGCTTTTATCATCGTAAACAGCTTTTTTGCTTTTTCACAGTCGAACTATACGCCTTCGCCGGAAAATTTACTGGCAAGAAAATGGTTTGACAGCGCTCGTTTTGGTATGTTTATTCACTGGGGCGCATTCAGCGTTCCCGGTGCGGGCGAATGGGTGATGAATGACCGCAATATAAAAGTGGATGATTATAAAAGACTGATCAAATTTTTTAACCCGGTTGATTTTGATGCTCAAAAATGGGTGAGCACGGCTAAAAATGCAGGCATGCAATACATCACACTGATTACGCGCCATCACGATGGATTCAGCGACTGGGATACCAAACAATCTGACTGGAAAATAACCAACACGCGGTGGGGGAAGGATGCCGTAAAATTAATTGCCGATGAATGTCATAAGCAGGATGTCAAACTTTTCGTATACTATTCCCTGTTAGATTGGGTTCGGGAGGATTATCCGCACCAAACAGGTCGCACCGGCCAGCGGGCCGGAAGAAAAGGGCAAGGGGATTATGCACATTATTTGCAGTTTATGAAAAATCAATTGACGGAACTCCTGACCAGCTACGGAGAAATTGCGGGAGTCTGGTTTGATGGTTATTGGGATCAGACTGCGCCGGAAGGAGCAACCGACCGAAGCTCACGGATTAACTGGAAGCTTGATGAGATTTATTCACTTATTCATCAATTACAACCACAGTGTCTGATTGGAAACAATCACCACCTCACCCCATTTCCCGGAGAAGATTTTCAAATGTTTGAAAGAGACCTGCCCGGAGAAAATAAATCAGGATTAAGCTTTCAGCAGGTCTCCAATAAAATGCCACTGGAAACCTGCGAAACCATGAACGGGTCATGGGGTTTTAATATCACCGACGATAATTACAAATCTGTAAAAGAGCTGGTAACATTGCTCATCAGGGATGCTGGTCTCGGAGCGAATCTTTTATTAAATATCGGACCTATGCCCAATGGCGAGATACAACCGGAATTCGCCGAAAGATTAAAAGCGATGGGCGACTGGTTAAAAATAAATGGCGAAACGATTTATGGTACCCGTGCAGGTTTCATCAGACCCCAAAGCTGGGGAGCAGTGACTGAAAAAGGAAATAAAATTTACCTGCATATCCTCAATCCCGGAGGAGATAAACTCTTTTTGAAAATTCCTTATAAACTAAGGGCAGCTAAATTATTTTTAGGAGACAAGCCTGTCAGGGTTCAAGCGCTCACAGACAATTACGTGATGGTCGATTTAAAAGATATTCACCTGGATGATATCGATACGATCGTTGAACTGGATGTCACGAAATGATCAGTGTAATGCTTTTAATACGTTGTTTACGATCATCAGGAACATACCTGCAAAACCAAGCAAAAAAAAGCCGAATAATGTAATTTTAAAAAAGATTTTTGAGTGAGAGCTTTCTGGAGTGGGTAAATTGTTTTTCATAATATTGGATTTTAATTGGATATACTAAATTAACCCACAGAATGAAAAAATGCAACGAAAATCTACGAGGGGTAATTACGGTCTGACATCGTAATTTCAGAAACTAAAACAGCCAGGTTACCAGGTTCTTAATTGATTATTTTCAAAGGTCCATTCCGGCGTATAAATGGTCGCATCATTAAGTTCATACCACGGACTCAGATTTTCATTCATCGGATTTTTTACGATATGGATATCCTGGGCGGGCATATAACCCTGTGCCAGCAGGTAAATTATCTTCCCCTTTTTATCGATTGCCATGTCCACAACGATCATGGCATGGCCCGGGGCCCCGCCTCTGATCAAAACATCACCAATTTTCATATCGGGAAAATATCTTACGGGTTTAAGCTGCTTTTGCAGGGATATGGTACCGCACCTTGTGAAAACTTTTTTAAGATAGACGTCAAAATGTCTCCGGTCAGTGTCTGCCCCCACTGTATAGCAGTGGTTATTGTTATCGCAAAAACCAATTTCACTGAACTTCCTGGAAGCATAAAAATATTCCGCCCTTAACCTTATGATTGCATCAGCACATTGCTGAAGATCCTGATTTCCCACAGAAATATCAAGCACGGCATATTGCGCCGTTTGATTTCTTTTTGGTGAACCATTGTATAAATAGACCGTCTTATTTCTCTTCAACGATAAGGATCTTAACCATTGGCCAAATGATTCTTTGGTAATGACTGTTCGTGTAAATCCCTGTGGCAACGGAATTTGATTTATCACAGTATATCTGTTTACGGACGAAGAATCGGCACTTATGTTTGAGCCAGTTTCAGTGTGACTTTGTTGGCATGTTGCAAAAAATGGCAAAATAATTGTCATAATGAGGTTCCGCTTCATATCTTTATTTTTGCAGGTTCGTCCAGTAAGATTTGGTTAAGGTATATTTCCATACAAAAAAGTTGTTAAAAGATTATGTCAAACATTCTGATTATAGACGATGAAAAAGCGATTCGCAAAACGCTCAGTGAAATCCTTTCCTACGAGGGGTATAAAATAGATGAGGCCGGGGACGGTGAAGAAGGACTAAAAAAATTTAAAGAAGTGGAGTACGATGTTGTCCTTTGCGATATTAAAATGCCAAAAATTGACGGGATCGAGTTTTTAGAAAAAGCGAAAGAAATGAATCATGATGTGCCGATCATCATGATTTCTGGTCACGGCACCATTGAAACTGCCGTAGAAGCAGTAAGAAAAGGAGCCTATGATTATATTTCCAAACCGCCCGATCTCAACCGCCTGCTTATTACCATTCGCAATGCGATGGATAAAACCAGTTTGGTCGCAGAAACAAAAGTGTTGAAACGAAGGGTGAGCAAGGTTCAGGAAATGGTTGGCGCTTCCATTCCCATTCATAAAATAAAAGAAACCATAGAAAAAGTTGCGCCAACCGACGCGCGAATTTTAATTACCGGCGAGAATGGCGTGGGAAAAGAATTGGTGGCCCGTTGGGTACATGAAAAAAGCAATCGCGTGACAGGTCCGTTGATTGAAGTGAATTGCGCTGCAATCCCGAGTGAACTTATCGAAAGTGAATTATTCGGGCATGAAAAAGGATCATTCACCTCCGCGCTTAAACAGCGAATCGGAAAATTTGAACAGGCCAGCAGCGGCACGCTTTTTTTGGATGAGATCGGCGATATGAGTTTGAATGCGCAGGCAAAAGTGTTGCGCGCGCTGCAGGAAGGCAAAATTACGCGCGTTGGCGGGGACAAAGACATTAACGTCGACACGCGCGTGATCGCTGCAACAAATAAAGACTTGCTGAAAGAAGTCGAAGAAAAAAAATTCAGGCTCGATCTCTACCATCGTCTAAGCGTGATCATCATTCATGTTCCCTCGCTTAACGAAAGAAAAGATGACATTCCCTTGTTGGTTGACAGGTTCTTGTCCGACATCTGCACCGATTACGGGATTGCTCGAAAAACAATTGAAGAAGATGCCGTGAAGACCTTACAGAAGCACAATTGGACAGGCAATATCCGTGAACTTCGCAATGTCGTAGAGCGGCTTGTCATTCTTTCCGGAAAAGTTATTAAAACTGCAGATGTAGAAAGTTATGTGCTGCCACAAAAATGATTTGCTGAAGTATGAAAAAGATATATTGTATCAGCGGATTGGGCGCTGATGAAAAGGTGTTTGATAAATTAAAAATTCATGGTGTTGTGCTGCGATATCTAAGATGGTTAACGCCGGAAAAAAATGAGACCATTGAAAATTACAGCATTAGAATGAGTTTGCAGATAGAAGATGAAAACCCGGTGTTGATGGGCGTTTCATTCGGGGGGATGATGGCCATAGAGATCGCAAAACGAAAACAAATACAAAAGATAATTTTAATTTCCAGCGTAAAATCACAAAAAGAATTGCCGGCATGGATGAGGTTTTGCGGCAAGCTCAATTTAAATTTCCTGATGCCTGCCCGTTCTCCAAAATGGTTTGATCCGATTGCTGATATTTATCTGGGGGTTGCCAATGCCGATGAAAAATTGCTCGCAAAAAATTTTCGCGAAGCAGTTTCCCCGGTGTATTTGCATTGGGCAGTTGATAAAGTGATCAAGTGGAAAAATGCAATTCAACCCACAAACATTTTTCACATTCATGGAACGCTTGATAAAACGTTCCCCATAAAAAATATTCAACCCACACACGTGATAAAGAATGGCGGTCATTTTATGGTAATGAACAGAGCGGATGAAATAAGCGCCATCATCGAAAATATTGTCTGATTTTGTTCCGTGCGAAAGATCAACATTGACGGATCCTTATTTCTTTTTTGGTTTTCTTTTTTCATTTCCAAACCAGCTTCGCTTGTCCATCCAACAGCTTTGCGCCATCTGATTGTGTTGTCCGTTTACTGATTCAGCCATCGTTTTATCATTGGAAAACAACCAAAAACACATCACGGTAAACCTGAAAATGATAAACCAAAACAGTCTTCACATAGAATTATCAATTATCAATTGCCAATTATCAATTATCATGGTATTTTTGCCGGAATTTTTAAAATTGCCTACATGACTGCTCACCAGGTTTTTGTACTTATTCTCATTCAAATAATCATCCTATTGTTACCAGCCCCCGGATTGGCAAAGATGTTTAAAAAAGCAGGTGTGCCGGCCTGGAAAGCATTCGTTCCTTTTTATAATACCTGGATCATGCAAAAGCTTGCTCATCGGCCGGCACACTGGGTTTTTTGGCAGTTGATTCCTGTTGTCGGTTGGTTTATTTCCATGGGAATTTTTGTCGAGTTTGTAAAAACGTTTGGTAAGTTCAGGCTATATGAACACGCACTTGCTGTTCTTTTCCCGGTATTTTATTTTCCTTACATCGGGTATAATAAAGATGACAGGTTTCTAGGCCCGGAAGTGGTAAAAAAACATAAAAAGTCCCCTGCAAGGGAGTGGATTGATGCCGGTGTATTTGCCGTTGTGGCCGCCGTCCTTATCCGCACTTTTGTTTTTGAAGCCTATGTGATTCCTACACCATCGATGGAAAAAACCTTATTGGTCAATGATTTTCTTTTTGTGAGCAAATTCAGTTATGGTCCACGTCTTCCGAATACGCCGCTGGCTTTGCCCTTTGTACATCATTCTGTTCCTTTCACCAATGCAGATTCCTACGTAGAATGGATAAAAATCCCATACACCAGATGGTTTTCGGCTCCGGTCAAAAGGGGAGATGTTGTTGTTTTTAATTTTCCTGCCGGCGATACCGTCATCAATAGGGATGAGTTTCAATCCCAAATAACTTATTATGAAGCTTGCCGTGAAGCGGGGCATGGAAATGCAGACAGCGGCAGGCAAATTATTTTAAATGATCCTGATGATTACCCAATCGTAATAAGACCAGTCGACAAACAGGAAAATTATATTAAACGCTGCATTGGCGTTTCCGGTGATTCTATACAAATCAAAGATGATGTTGTTTATATCAACGGTGAAGCACAACCGGCACCACCTAATTCAGAATTACATTACGTCGTCACCACAAACGGGCAGCAGTTGGACGCGGACGTGATGAAGGATCAGTATAACCTCGATATTGATAAAAGCGATTATGCGGCCAATGGCAGAGTCAATGGATTTTCGATGTTGCTTACCAATGCTGCAAAAGAAAAAATGGTCAATGCAGGCATCATAAAAAATATTCAGCTGGATTATAGTTACCAGGGCGGAGGTGGGGCAGTGATGCCTTATGACAACCTGCATAACTGGACGCGTGATAACTTTGGTCCCGTTTGGATTCCCAAAAAAGGTGCAACGATCACCCTGACCGCAGACAATTATGCGATGTATGAAAGAGTCATACACACTTATGAGGGAAATAAACTGGAAATGCGCAATGGTAATTTTTACATTAATGACAAAGAAACAAACCAGTATACATTCAAAATGGATTATTATTGGATGATGGGGGATAACCGCCAGGATTCGCAGGATTCGCGCTATTGGGGATTTGTGCCTGAAGACCATATTGTCGGAAGCGCCTCTTTGATTTGGATGAGTTTTGATCATGGCATTCGATGGAGACGTTTGTTTAACAAAATAAGATAGCCAGGAAAAAAATGGAGATAGGTAATGGGATATGCCGGTTAATTGTCGGCAATATGAATCAGGCGCCCGGCCATACCGGATCCCTGGACAGGTTGGAATCGGGCGAACAGGCTTTCATCACTATAAAATAAAATTTGCTCACGACAGCGTTTACACTGCGGGCAACGCACAATGGTTTTGCGTCCAGGTGCCTTGTTCGAGATGACGGCTTATCATTGATTAGG
>DATGFZ010000348.1:0-10404 GCA_035308805.1 Puia sp.
ATGATGGCAAAGCAAAACCGTTACGCGACCTCGGTTTTGGAACTGTGCTGACCCATGAAAAAGACGGGATCGCACGCGGCACCGGAGTGATCGTTACGCTCGCCAATGAGAAAGAAAATTTAGTAATAGTAAAGGAAAGAGCGTCCGCACATTATTCATTGAATAAAGGTAATTCCACGCAGAGTTATCCTGGCTCATTGATGGGAGTTATTGCGTTGATTCGTCAAACATACTTGGATGCGCAATGGTACAAAAACAAACCCCCAAAGGAAGGATTAAACCTGAGCTTGCAGGCATGGATTGACAGCCAAAACCTGCCGCAAATATTTGAGGCCAATGATAAATGGAACGATCTGCGTGCCGATAGAATTGGAGACGAATTCGGCGTACAGTATATTATTAAAGGAGGGGGGAATGAATATCAACGTATTGATGATATCGCTGCCACAAAAGCCTCCTTTATTTTGTCGTTGAATTATCCTCAGCCAATGGATGTGGAAGATCCGAATGATGCACGATTTGTTTCTCTGGCCGATATGAAACACTGGGAACTTGCTCCGACAAATCCAGCAGCACTTGAAAAAGCAAATATTAATTTCTGCCTCACGACCGCTGATTTAAAAGATGTAAAACAGTTCACCGCAAACCTTCGAAAGGCATTGGATAATGGGTTAAGCGAAGCAAAGGCATTTGACGCATTGACGAAAACTCCGGCAATCTTGTTAAACGTGTATGACAAAATTGGAAGCCTCGATGCTGGCAAGCTTGCCAATTTTCTCATTACAACGGGACCAATATTTGATGAAAAGACAGTCATCATCCAGAACTGGGTACAAGGGAAAAAATACGGTGTGAAGGAAGACGAATGGAACAACGCAAAAGGAATTTATAATTTAACGCTTACTTCCGCCAGCGGAACGTCCACTTATATTCTTGATGTAAAGAATAATAACAGTGCCAGCGTGATCGCGAAAGATACAATGGCAACGAAATTTAATTATGATGGGAAGCTGATTGCGTTAAGTTTTTCTGCGCCTGCAGAACGGAAACGATCCTTACGGGATACCTCTGAAAAAAATGTGCCCCCTCAAAGAAGAAGATCGGGAGGCGAAAGAACCGGCGCTTCATTTTTATTAAGCGGCGTTGCTAACGGTGATGTTTGGAATGGAAATGGAGAAGATTCAGCTGGCAACAGAATTACCTGGACCGCAAATTTTTCAAAGGCAACGGCATCGTCAACAGACAGCGTCAGAAAAAAAAATCAGCCGCATGTTGGAAAAGTAGTTTACCCCTTCGACGGGTATGGCTGGGATGAGTTGCCAAAGCAGGAAAATATACTAATAAAAAATGCAACCGTTTGGACCAGTGAGCAAGAAGCAAGGTTAGAAAATACAGATGTGTTGGTGAAAAATGGTAAAATTGTTCAAATCGGGAAAAATTTATCTGACGCTTCTGCCAAAACAATTGACGGAACCGGAAAATTTCTGACTGCGGGAATCATTGATGAGCATTCGCACATTGCAGCCGCTTCCATTAACGAAGGCGCGCACTCGGTAACATCTGAAGTCAGAATTGGTGACAATCTGAATCCGGAAGATATCAGCATATACCGTGAACTTTCAGGCGGTGTAACTTCTGCCCATATCCTTCATGGTTCTGCAAACAGCATCGGGGGACAAACTCAACTAATCAAATTGCGATGGGGCGTTGATGACGAAGGATTGAAATTTAAAAATTGGGACCCATTTATAAAATTCGCATTGGGCGAAAATGTTAAACGAACTACTTCTCAAAATAATAACCGTTTTCCGGATACCCGCATGGGCGTGGAAGAAGTGATGATGGACGCATTTACACGCGCAAAGGATTATGAAAACGAAATGAAAGCCGCTGAAGCAAATAATAATAAACGGGTTGGATCGGGAACAGTTGTCAGAAGGGATCTTCAGCTCGATGCATTGGTGGAAATTTTAAATAAGAAAAGATTTATCACTTGTCACTCATATGTACAAAGTGAAATAATTGCACTGATGCGCGTGGCGGACAAATTCGGATTTCGTGTAAACACGTTTACGCATATTCTTGAGGGGTATAAGGTGGCTGATAAAATGAAAGTGCATGGGGCAAATGCCTCAACATTTTCTGATTGGTGGGCGTATAAAACAGAAGTACAGGATGCGATCGCATATAACGCCACCATTATGCAAAAAGTCGGTTTGAATGTTTGCATTAATTCTGATGATGCAGAAATGGCGCGACGCTTAAACCAGGAAGCAGCCAAGAGTGTGAAATATGGCGGCATGAGTGAAGACGATGCCTGGAAAATGGTTACCATCAATCCTGCTAAGGCTTTGCATGTGAGCGACAGGGTGGGTAGCATCAAAGTGGGGAAAGATGCTGACCTTGTTTTGTGGAGTGATAATCCATTGAGCATTTACGCAAAACCATTTACGGATATTATTGACGGCACAATTTATTACGATGTCGAACGCGACATGAAATTGCGGAAACATATAAGTGAAGAGCGCAACCGTTTAATTCAAAAAATGCTGGCTGAGAAAAAATCCGGAGCACCGACCCAAGCCGGAACCCCAAGTTTCGAAGTTTTGTTGAGTTGCGGGGATCATATGCATCACGACGGATTAATAACCATTGATGAAAGTGAAGACGATGGCGATGCTGAAATAAATTCAAACAAATAAATTATTTAATAAATGAAAAAGATTTTTTTTACCATAAGCATTTTATTATTTACCTGTGCGGTTTTCGCGCAGGATGACGTTTATCCATCCAAGGCATATGCCGGGAAAACATACATCACAGAAGGAAACGTACACGTGGGAAATGGGCAAGTAATGGAAAACGCGACAATTGTCATCGACAATGGAAAGATTGTTCAGGTTGGGCAAAATATTACTGCTCCGCAGGGTGATGTAAGGGTAATTAACGCAAGAGGAAAACAAATTTATCCCGGATTAATACTTTCTGTCACCGACCTCGGTTTAAAAGAAATCGCAGAGAGTGTCCGCGGATCAAACGATTTTCGGGAGTTGGGTGACCTGAATCCGAGCATTCGTGCCATAGTTGCTTACAACACCGATTCAAAGATCATCGGTACACTCCGCGCAAATGGAATTTTGCTGGCAGGCGTTACCCCGGATGGCGGCACCATTAGTGGTTCTTCTTCTGTTGTACAACTCGACGCGTGGAGTTGGGAAGACGCTGCATATAAAATGGATAACGCCATTCATTTGAATATGCCAACATTTATCAACAGACCGAGAAGATTTGGTAGCAGAGGGCAACAGGATGAAGTTGATCCGACTAAACAGGCTTTGGAAAAAATAAGTGAATTGAAAAATTTCTTCCGTCAGGCAGAAGCTTATTTGCAAGAAACATCGCATAGGGAAACAAATTTGAAATTTGAAGCATTAAAAGGATTGTTTGATAAGAAGCAAAAACTTTTTGTTCATGGCGACCAGGTAAAACAAATGCTTGTTGCCATTGATTTTGTAAAGGAATTTGGTTTTGATGTGGTGATCGTCGGCGGCAGCGAAAGTTTTTTAATTGCCGATTTGCTGAAACAAAATAATATCGCAGTCATTCTGCACGAAGAACATTCATTGCCGGCGATGGAAGATGATGACGTTGATCAACCGTACAAAACACCAGCTCAGTTACAAAAAGCGGGTGTTTTATTTGCGTTGAATGATGAGCATGAAGAAAGTCGTTTCCGTAACTTGATGTTCAACGCCGGAACTGCCGCTGCGTACGGACTAACCAAAGAACAAGCATTGCAGGCAATTACATTGAACGCTGCAAAAATTTTAGGTATTGATGATCGCACAGGTTCAATTGAAACAGGAAAAGATGCGAACATAGTTATTTGCGAAGGCGATATTTTAGATATGCGAACAAGCATCATATCAAATGCGTTTATACAGGGCCGTGAAGTAAGTCTTGAAAATAAACAATCGCAGCTGTTTCATCGTTACATGATTAAATATGGACTGAAATAGTTTTCAAAAAAACGACAACCATCCGTCAATCTATCATGCATTGTTTACTGTATATCTTATAGTTTCAAAAGCGAAATGATTTTTGTAATTTGGAGGTACTCTTAACCAAAATCAATTTATGAAAAAAATCATTTGGCTTTTTCCCGCTTTACTTTGCCTTTTTGCTTCATGTAAAAAAAATGGCAGTACGCCGAACAACAGCGCAAACGCTCTTTCGGGAAGCTGGAATTTTACTTCACTCACATCTCAAACTGAAGCATCTGACGAATATAATATTGGCGGCGACGATTTTAAGGACGTTACAACAAGCAATTATACTTCGACCGACAATGCAGGGACGGTTAATTTTTCCGGCGGTACAGCAAAAAGTTCCGGTATATCTTATTCGGTATCTACCACCTTGTTTCTGTCTAGCTATGAAGACAATGTTTTAGTGGATACGACAAGCTCTCCCTTTTCAAGTACCGTTCCGTCATCGGGTGGAACGAGTACTTACAAAATTATTGGAACTGATTCGGTCTTTTTTGCAGGTGGCTTTGTAACATCAGGTGACCTTACAGGTGGTGCTCCGCAACCATCAACAGCAATTGGCTACAAATTTCATGTTAGTGGGAATACATTAATCATGACATCTGCAATTGCTAAAGACAGTATTGAAGACCTGGGCGGCGTTTCAACCCAGGTCCACGAGGCTGCCAGTTTCAGCGTTACTCTGACAAAACAGTAATCAGCGAATATTTTCAGATAAAATAAATCCTGTTGAAAATGAGATATCTTATTATTGGTTGACTTGACTTTCCTAACATATTAACATTTAAGATTATCATTAAATAGGCGCACAACCAAGAAATTCCAGGCGAGGCAACCCGATGATCTTACATGATGAACCGATGCTGGTATCATAATCAATGACGTAACATGTAAACAGGTAAATTTGAAAATAAAAGAAAGTCTTTTACATTGACAAATCTTTTAATTTTATGCCATCGCCATTTTGTTATATTTATTCCGGTAATCAACTGGTGACATACCGGTAATTTTTTTGAATACATCTCTGAATGCTTTTGCGTCATTGTAACCGATATCGTACATCACTTCGTTTACCGTTTTTCTGCCGTGTTCCAATTGTTTTTTTGCGGCTTCGGTTTTGACGCGCTGCATGTATTCTACAACAGTATTGTTGGTGGCTTTTTTAAATCTTCTTTCAAAAGTTCTGCGTACCATTCCGAATTTATCACTAAGCAGATCAATGGTTATCTTATCCTGGTAATGATGTTCGATAAATTCCTGGGCTCTTAAAATCTCGCAATCATCATGTTCCTTTTGTCCCCTGAAAATAATAAAGGGCGACTGAGTATTGCGGTTGATATCGAGCAGAAAGAATTTTGAAGCCAGGATCGCCATCTCGCGGCTGGTATATTTCTCAACGAGATACAAAAGCAAGCTCCAATAGGCAGTTGCGCCACCGCTGGTATACAGACTATTTTGAATGGTGATGATCTTCTCATCAGCAACATTCACTGCGGGAAACATTTTCTTGAATTCATCAACATGTAGCCAATGCGTTGAACAGGTTTTGCCATCAAGCAGCCCTGTTGATGCGAGTAAAAAAGCTCCGATACAAAGACTCGCCACTTCTGCACCGTTTTTATATTGTTGAATGATCCAGGGAATAAATTCCTTATTGAGTTTCAACGCGGCTTTTATGTCACCACTGATCGCGGGAATAATTATCAGGTCAGTTTTTCTTATATCTTTAATATGAGTGTCGGTGTTGATGGAAATTGTTCCTTCGTTCACTTCTATATTTTTTGAAAGCCCAGCAAGCTGTATTTTAAATTGAGGAGGTTTATTGGCATTCCTTAAAAAGGTATTTACCGCGGTGAACATGTAACGCGGATCGACTATGCAGGCAGTAACCGCGGTTTCCGGAACGAGAATGGTAATATTTTTCATAGAATAAAATTACAAAAACACGATGTCATAAACAACCCGTTAGATTGTCGTTTTTACATAGTCATTAATTTGAATATTGACGTTAAGTTTGTGATGAATTTAAAAGGCAATCATGACAGCTGAAATTTTCAACCTCGATGAAGACGTAAGAATTCTCTCTGCGTAGGTGCACTTCATTTCCCGGTGATGTCATGGGGGCGTTTGAGACATTGAGAAAAAAAATCAGGACTGACGAAGGAAGAATTTATTATGGAATTTCGTGGATGGATCAAAACGGTGACATTATCTATAAAGCGGCTGTGAATGAATTGGAAAATGGTGAAGCGGAGAAATTCGGTTGGGAATCTTTCACTATCCGAAAAGGCACATACATTAGTGAAGTTGTTGCTGATTTTATGAAAAATATTTCAGGAGTCCGTGAAACATTTATGAGATTATTGAAAGTCCCGCACTTGGATACCAATGGTTATTGGGTAGAGATTTATTTTGATCAGAAGGATGTAAGGTGCATGGTAACATTGGGCCCATTAAAGAGTAAAGACTATTATTAAAAACAAAAATAAAACTACATGGCACATATCAATGCTTATTTAAGTTTCAATGGCAACTGCAAAGAAGTAATGTCATATTATTCAGCATGCCTCGATGGTGAATTATACATCCAGACAGTGGGTGAATCGCCCATGGCGGATAAGCTGCCGCCTGCGATGAAAGACCAAATTATGCATGCATCCATCACAAAAAATGGCATCACATTGGTGATGGGTTCGGATATGCACAGAGACAAACTGGTTAGCGGGAATACGACCACACTTTGTGTTGCCTGCGATAGTGAAGCACAAATCAATTCTTTTTTTGAAAAATTGTCTGCTGGCGGAAAAATAGTAGATCCGTTACAAAAAGCGTTCTGGGGTGACACCTTCGGTGTGATCAATGACAAATACGGCAGGCAGTGGATGTTTGTTTATCATGAAGCTTAAAGTCTTATCAGATGGCGGAAGTTTTTAAAACAAATGTGAAAAAGATTAACGAGGCAAAAAAACTTGTTGAGGAATTGCATCTGTATTTTCCTGGCAGCAAGATAAATTTTGACTTGCAGGATTGTGATCGGGTATTGCGAATTGATGGGTATAGCAACATTGCTGCAGATGTAATTCGCACATTACAAAGCAACGGCTTTATGTGTGCAGAATTGGAATGAATACGGGGGGAGAAATGAACACGAGAATCATATGGATGACCTTATCTAATGGCTCTCTGCGCTTCATGCAGTTGTTCCAAATATTTTCTTACATTATCCTCTTCCTCTTTATTATACTTGACATGCAAAAACACAGAAACCTTACTGGCGATTTCACCAAATAGTTCTGCCATCAGAAAAAGAGAGCGCCAGATATTTGCCGGTTTATAATCAGGATATGTACACAGATTCTTTTCATACAATTCAGGCGAAGCATAATTTTTCATGTACTTGCCGCTTTTTCCAATAGAAACGGAAAAATTGTTTTCTACGCCTACAAGCCATTCAATCATCTTGTTAAACATATTGCGAACGGGAATTTCAAGCATTTCCTTCGCATAAGTTATTTCGCTCCTGCATAATCCTTTTGCAACATAAGTACAAACCCACCAAAATTCGTTACAGCAATCTGTAAATTCTTTTTCTGATGGTTGCTTTATGAGGTAATCACTATCGCTTGCAGGCTGAAGACGAGGAAACAAATTGTCTTTATCCAGAAGCAGAACCGTTAAACTGTCTACAACGAATTCGCTTTGTAATTTATTTTTTGGAAATAATGTAAGATCAATTCTGTTGCCATCTTTAAAAAGCGCCAGGTAAGCGAATGAAGATTTTTTCTGTCCCGTGGGGAATTCCATTTCAGCAGGTAGCTGCATGATGAGAATTTCACCAAAAACTCTTATCCAATCATGATCCGATAAGAAACTTTCGGTTTCAGTAACGATATAAACGATGTCAAAATCCTGGAACCTGTCCGGTTTAATTTTCGGGTTTGCCCGGGATCCATTTAATAAAACCGCTCTTATCCTGCTGTCCTTTTCGGCTTTTTCTAAAATTAGCTTTTTTATTTCTTCGCTGGGTCGCATATTGATTTAGTACCAAATTAAGTCACTCAAAAATGTTTTGGCAATTTATTGAAATAATCTCCATCTTCCATACTGCCCATATGATCTGGGTTTCTTAAAATTGATTTTTTCGCATGCTATATTTGCTGAACATAATTTCAGTTATGAATTGTCTTATTGTCATTTTCCATACCCGAAGTATCAAAATTTTAACTTGAACACCCAAATTATTTTTCGGGATATTGTTGGTTGATCATGGCAATTATTTTTCGGCTTTGTTCCATTACTTCATGATAACGTTCAACAGCTTCAACAGCTGCTCCTCCCGATGAGAGATAGTTTTGCATTCGCGGTAAAAAAAATAATTGAGCAAGATTATTTGAACCATCTTTTTTTTGAATCAAATTTTCCTGGACAAAAGGGATCAGAGCATGTTGCTTGGTAAAAGTGATCACGTCATTGGTTAAGTTAAGCCCCGCTATTTTATATTGATACAGATCCAGAATTAAATTAAGCAATTTCTTATTTTCAATTACATTTAACTGGCCGCTGCTTTTCATGCCTTCAAAACGACTGTTGTTGGAAATAAAAGTAGTGGTATTGAAAAGCTTGTATCCGTATTTATTCAGACTGTCCTTTTCCGCGAGCTGTTCGTTGATTCCGCAATAATAAAAATAATTCCATCCTGCACGCATCAGTGCATAAGATGTGCTGTCATCCGATTCCTGCATTAAGTCACTGCTCAGATCAGTTTTCAAATCAATTAAAAAATCCTTTTCAATTCCCCGTTCATGCACGTTTTCGCGCCAGCGTTCAACCATCAGTGAAAGTGTGATCGCAAAAACAATAATTGCAATTTCAATGGTAATTTCAACCACTTTCTCTTTCCATTTCAGGTGCGGGTTTGTCCACAGCGTATACACAGCCTTAGCTTGTTTTGAAATTTCATGTTCGGGCATAAAAAAAATTGAACAGCAAAATAACCCTTTCTTATTATTTCAAAAAAATAGTAAACAAAGGGAATAAAGTCTAATCGACCAGGGGGCGGCAGACAGGGCTGAAGATTCAATGAATTTTATTTTTGAAAATGGCATCAAGCGATTTTTTACAGGCTCGTCCGGCAGCAGAAAAAAGCAGGTGATTAGTTGCGCATAACCTGCGCGGATCTTATGAAATACAGCCCATATCCCAACTTTGGGGGCGTTCCATGCAACAAGAATAATTTTCAAAGCAATCGGGGAGTTGCGTCATGCTACTGCAGGAACGATTTTTTCCATTCAAGATTTATGCTTCTTTCCCATGACAATTTTTATATTTTTTTCCACTGCCACATGGACAAGGATCGTTGCGACCGATTTTTGGACCAACCTTTATTGGTTCCCTTTTTACCGGTTCAGTTGGTTCATAATAATCCGGGCCTTCACTAACCATTTCGCGACCATGATTATCCGTAGAGGTAACCATTTCGTCTTTGCGCACTTTCATTTTGCTCATATCCGTTTTCTGTTCTCTGCCTTCACGGATTGGCGCGTTATTTTCTTCAATCGGAATTGCGGAGTGACAAAGGAAGCTCACGATTTCGCGGTTCATTTCACTATCCATATTGCGGAACAATTCAAATGCTTCCATCTTGTAAATTACCAGTGGATCTTTCTGTTCAAGGTAAGCAGTCTGCACACTTTGTTTCAGATCATCCATCGCGCGCAAATGCTCTTTCCACGTATCATCAATGATGCCCAGCGTGATTTGTCTTTCAACAGCATTCATTAACTCACGTCCCTGCGTATCCAAAGTCTTTTGCAAATTGGCAAGAACATTGATTGATTTTTTCCCGTCCGTGAAGGGGACAACAACATTTTCAATATGTCTTCCCTGCGTCAACAGAATATTTTTGAAAACGGGAATTGATTTTTTACTCAGGTCGTCCATTTTGTGTTCATAGTTCTGAGTGGTCTCTGTATATATCTTTTCGGCAAGCTGAGCGGTATCTCCCTGCAAGAACTCTTCTTTAGTAATGGTGGTGTCGACACTGAAATTCACAATTGATGCGAGTTTGAAGCCATCATAATCGTCCTGCTCTTTGAATGAATTCACTAAACTTTCTGCGACAATATAAAATGCATTATCCAGGTCAAGGGCTAACCTCTCACCAAACAATGCGTGATTTCTTTTTTTGTAAACAACATTGCGTTGCTTGTTCATCACATCATCATACTCCAACAAACGTTTTCTTATTCCAAAATTATTTTCTTCCACTTTTTTCTGTGCACGCTCGATGCTTTTTGTGACCATGCTATGCTGAATCATTTCACCTTCTTTATACCCCATCTTATCCATCAGAGAT
>DATGFZ010000349.1:0-4624 GCA_035308805.1 Puia sp.
AATTTCTTGAATATAAAATGTTCACAGACTTATTTGAGGTCGACAAAGCTGGACTATTCGTTCTGCTCACGGAAGTGTAATAAAAAATTAACCTGGTATTAAATCGTAGCGGACCTAAAAACATAAGCTTAATTTTATGTAATTACATGAAAGCTGCTGTTCGATCAATATATGGTTCACCGGATGTCATACACCTGCAGGAGACAGACATCCCCAGCCCGAAATCCAACGAAGTGCTGGTGCGGGTATATGCCACAACGGTAAACCGCACAGATTGCGCGATCCTCTCGGGCAAACCATGGATATCGAGATTTTTTACAGGGTTGTTCAGACCTGCTATACCCATAACCGGAACAGATTTTGCCGGCAAAATCATGTCTGCGGGCAAAAAAGTACGTTCTTTTAAAACAGGCGACCGGGTCATGGGGTTTGGCGGCATGGGAATAGCGTCCCATGCGGAATATCTGGCACTGGGAGAAGATAAGATCATAACAACAATTCCCGGCAACACAACTTATGAGGAGGCAGCAGCATCCATGGAAGGCGCTATTTACGCTCTCAGCTCAATGATCGATAAGGTTCATCCTAAAGCAGGGCAAAGAGCGCTGGTGAATGGCGCATCCGGCGCTATCGGTTCAGCTGCCGTCCAGTTGTTGAAATATTTTGGCGTTCATGTTACCGCTGTATGTGACACAAAAAATATCGCATTGATAAAATCATTGGGCGCAGACCAGGTCGTTGATTTTTCCCTAGAAGATTTTACAAAAAGTGAGGAGCGTTGCCACTTCATCTTTGATACCGTAGGCAAAAGCTCATTCAGCAAATGCAGTCCATTGCTTCTGCCCGGTGGCATATATATTTCATCTGACCCCGGTCCCAAATGGGAGAATGCTTACTTACCGCTTACCACTTCCATTGCGGGAAATAAAAAAGTTTTTTTCGCGATCCCCTTTCACATGAGAAGAAGCCTGTTCCTGATCAGGTACCTTATTGAGCAAGGCAGGTTCAGACCAGTGATAGACCGGAGATATAACCTGGAAAATATAGCTGATGCATACCGTTATGTTGCTAGCGGACAAAAGACGGGAAATGTGGTGATCAGCCTGGAAGGTAGCAGCGACTACCCATAGATACAAAAGTTTACCGGACCATCATATCTCGGCCATGATCGCGGCAAGAATTTATCTGCAGTATTTTTTATTATTTATTTAATCTTGACCGGTTATACGTAGTTGAGTAAAAATGATGCGTCAATGCCCAGCTTTTGGTGAGCGGCTTTCAGGAATGAAATATCCGGGCTTCGTTTCCCGGAAAGAATCTGAGAAAATTTAGATTCACTAAGCCCCATTAACTTAGCCATATCTTTTTGTTTCAATTTTCTCTCATACATTTTAAGTTCAATGATCCCTCCAAGGGTCGACGGTTGGGGAATTTTGTCAATACTGTCTTCATAAGCCTGGGCGGCAATGGTCATTGCGCGCAGCTTAACCGATTCAGTCTTTGAAATCCTTTGTTCGCCTTTATTCATTAATGCAAGGATTTCACCCATTAATTTTTTATATGCTGTTTTTGTATTTACAGATGCTCCAGTAATTTTGCCGGCATTATCCGGCAGACGGGTTATGCGGATCAGGGAGAAAGTGGGCATGTATACTGATGAATACACCAGATCATCGTCCGGCAGTCTTCGTATTCTTTTTTCTCCTGGCGATCTCGCTATCGGCAGCCATAAAAAGCTCTTCGGGTCTTATGTCCAGTTCTACCACTTTATTTTTGTCATAATAATATTTGGTCAGGCCGATGAATTTTTGTGAATTCGCGGAACGCACGCAATGTTTTTTGAACTCGCGAAATGAATGGTAGCCCGTTTTTTCTGTTAACTCTTTTATCGTGATCATCGATGGTCGTTTAAAATAATAAATCTGTTTATTTGAAAAATGGGTTACCCGTTGATAGAGGTCACCCATTGTACCAGCGCAGCTGAATTTTTCAGCTTTAGCTTTTTTAGAATGTTATGCCGGTGCGTTTCAACCGTTCTTGGCGACAGGTCCAATTTAACGGCGATCTCTTTGGAAGAACAACCGTCGCGCACCATGATGGTTATTTCCATTTCCCGGTCGGAGAGTATGCGCAAATGCGGTTCGGGGTCATCACTGAATCCCTCAGCAAGCAGGGCAGCCCTGACCTCCGAACTGAGATAACTCCCCCCAGCGTTCACCTTGACAATGGCATCCACCATTTCCCCCCGGGAAGAATTCTTAGATGCATACCCTTTTGCTCCCGCCTGCATCATTTGCCGGGCATACGAGGGATGAATGTGCATCGACAGCCCGATTACTTTAATTGCAGGGCAGGATTTCCTGATCCTTCGGGTCAGCTCAATACCGGAAACAGGCGACATCGCAATATCCGTCAGCAGAATATCCGGCTTGAGTGCGGGGGCAAGGGACAGCGCTTCCGCGCCGCTTGCTGTTGAGGCCACTACGGTAAACCCCGGCTCTTCACCAAGCATCTGCGTCCATATCTGGCGAACAAGCTGGTGGTCTTCTACGATCATGATTTGAATAGGTCGCATGACATTCTTTTAAGAAATGATCAGTTTCCTCTCATGTGTGGCTATGCCCCGGTTGCTGTGGCGAAGGTGTAATGGAATGATATCGGTCGGAACGAATGAAAAATTTCCTACTGACAAATATATAATAAATAATTCTTAGAAAATCAGGGCGGAATTTTCGGTTGGGATATGCCGTTAGACTATAAAGTCGAGGCCTGCAAAATACGGAGTGTCAAAGCCTTACTGCAGATTAAAGGGGTTTCCCCCAAAATAGCGTCACGATTATCCGGTTCAAACCCCGCCCTGGGTTCCTGATCCTTTAAGAAATTATTATTTTATCTCATTAACAAAACAACAGATTCGAATTATTTAAGTTTACAGAATAATTTCATTGTATGCGTTATAAAAGAAAATGGCGCAGACCGGAATGGCTTTCTGATTTCCTGATCCTCGCCATCATCATCCTGGTCATCGTGATTTTTTCAATCCGCAAATCTCTGTTCTGAAAACAAGCTTATACATGACTGTTAGATCGAAATTTGATAGGGGATGGTACCACATGCTTCATCTTCGGTTATTTTTTTTCGGATAATGGAAAATTCCCGAGCATGAAATCTTCTAATGGTGATGGGTTGCCTGCATAACAAATACCCCACCCCAGCAAAAACGCAAAAAAGTGGCATCGTGAACCGCCCTGCGGCCGCTATCTTGTTGCGCGCAAGGAGACAAAACTAAAACCATGCACATAATAATCCCCGATTATATAGCCCTTATTATTTTTTTTTGCCGTTATGATGATCGGGTTGATTCCCCGTTCAACTGGACAGTAGACTGCTCCTGCATAGGCATAAGCAGTGTCTGCTGCTAAAGCAAGTGCTACAAATGGTTCAGCGATATTGGCGTTCGAAGTTTTGTAAACGCTAAAAGATGCAGCGTCTTTGCTCACAGGTGCTAACCTGCCCCCTCCATTATTTATCTCGCGCACAAGAGCCAATCTTTGTGTTGATCTTAAGGTGTCTTTCCCTGAGATGATGATGAAATTCGCCAGCGCCGATTTGTCATTGGTCCGGTAGATAATGGTCAATGAATCCGCCCTGTTCAGGTCAAGCCCAGTGCTTTTAAGCCTATACTTGAAAATGGCGCTGAGTTTCTTTATCTGGTCATTTAATCTTTCCTGTAACCCCACACGCGACCTGTTCATTTTTTCAGCAGCAATGCCATGGAATTTATCTGACACGATCGCCTTTTCCCTTAGGGAAGAATTGATCTTACCGGTGCAATAGACCCGGTAGGAATCTAAAAAAGACTGGCTAAAACCCGGTCCTGCTGCAAGCAAAAATACTATGGTGATCAGGAGTCTGGACATATCTGTTCAGTTACCCATTAAATGTACGCACGATTTTCTTTACTCAATGGCCATTCCCATTGCCGCGAAGGCTCCCGATCGATCCTTTCTCTGCCGGTTTCAGCATATTTTTGAAGCCTTTTTTGACACTACCGGATATGAGTAACCGAAATATGGAAATAATAATCCTTTCCAGGCCAGCGAGCTTACTGATCGAACGCTGCCATTGTCAAAAACGGCTTTGGCTGCAAATACTAAAAACGATGTTTTATTTTATTTCGCGGTGTCTGGAACAAGGAGAGTTGCTGATGAAGGGTATTTTGCAGGTCATCGGGCATGTTCTGTAAATGAATATGCTGTTTGATCGCATTGTCAAAGAACACTTCGATTGTTCCATCCTGATGGTTTATGGCGTCTGCGTACTGGCCCAGCCAGAGATTGATGTTATCGGTGAATTTTTGTTCCCAGGCCTTATGAGGAATTAAATCTTTGGCATACGCAAAGGTGATGTTTTTTTTGTTGATCAATTTGTTTTCCATAAAAGCTGTTTTGGATTAAATAAAATTAAGCATTATTTAGCCTTACCACCTGTTATCCAGATAATTTTTTGTTGCAGCAATGGCTCTGGTTCTTTGTTCTTCGCTGTCGGTCTGAAATGAATATTCCTCCAGTTCCGCATAAGCGCGAAATATCCCGGGATTTCTATTGAATTCCTTATATTGGAC
>DATGFZ010000350.1:0-8410 GCA_035308805.1 Puia sp.
AATGGTGTCCTTGGCATCCAGCATCACTTTCACATATTTGAAGGCGCTGTCCGGTTGCTTGCGCAATTCGAATATCCTCATCAATATCTTGCTGGCATCAAGGATGAATTCACCAAAATTATATTTCTGGCACATTTGAAGCGAAAAGTTTGCATAATAAATGGATGAATCAATATCACCCATTTTATAAAGCAAATTGGCAAGGTTGTTATATAGCCTTGCTTGCAAATAAATATTATTACGCTCTTTTGTAGCCTGAATACCCAATTTATAATACCCCTTAGCCAATTCATTCCTCCCCATGGCCTCGTATACATTACCGACCAGTGCCGAGGTCAGTCCTGATTTTGGTGATATTTCATGCCCGATCCGGGCATACCATAATGCTGAATCCAATTGATTAAACTTCAAATAAATTGCAGCAACTGAGCAATAAGCACTAAAGTAATCTTCAAGCATTTCGCCTGATTCTTTCTGCAGACGGATACTCTGCCGCAAATGAATCATTGCATTTCCATAGTCTTCCATTTCTCGATTAACCAGACCAATGAATTGGTAAGCCAATGCCATTGACGACAAATTATGGTATTTTAATACTTCAGCAATTTTAAGATTGCTAAATGCCAATTCAAGGGCTTTTGGATAATTTCCCTGGCTATTGAGTGCCCAGAAAATACTCCTTTGCATTACACATTTTCCATACAGGTAATTGAGTTTATTTGAAAGATCCAGCCCCTGCTGCGCATAATACATATTGCTGTCTGCCCGAATAAATCCATAGTACTCAGCTAATTTTGCTAGTGCCAATACCCTGGAGGTATCATTTTGCGCATTTTGTAAATGCTCTTGCAAGCTTTCAAAATATTGCTGAGCAGTAGTGGGAAGGAATGATGTAAATGAAAAAAGCAATATGAGGAAAGAATATTTCATTGCGCAAAAGTTTAAACGCTTCTTTTTAAGCCCAGAAGACTAATTGCCTTCGTATCTATTTTCAAGTCGCTACCATTCGTTTAAAAGGTAATGGAAACCACCAATGACATATTACTTAGTCAACGGACTAAATCTCCCTATACTGACATTATCTATTGCCAGCAATTGCCATTGTTCCTTTTCTTTTATAACAACCCAGGTAAAAATCCCGTGGTGTGGTTTCCGGGAAGCACCATCAGGATCGGTGTCTCCGCTTAAACCCCAGCCAATGTGCAGAATGGCCAAATCTGGTTTTATGTACTTTATCTCCACGCTGTCCGTCGTCCACACACTGTTTTTGAAAATCGATTGATGCCCAATCCTAAGCAGGTTAACAGTTGCCGATTTACCTTTTAACCATATCCCCGCCAGATTTACAAAATCTACATCCACCTTAAGCAAGGTGCCGATAGAATCCATATTGTGATTATTCCAATACTCCTCCCATTTAACGGGAAGCGACTTTATTGCAGCTGAATCTTTTGTATCACCTGTCTTTGCTTGCTGGCTAAAACTCCTTATTGAAATAGAAACAAGAACGATCAGGAAACTGATGAATCGCATATTCATGATTTTCAAAAAATGATGACTGATAAGAATTACTCCTAATTCAAATATAGTCCAAATATTTGCGTCACAACCTATTGTAACATTCACGATTTTATGACGGAGGTAATTTAGATATGTTACCATTATTACCATGGCTGCTAATCGCTGTAAACATTCCGTTGGTTTTCTGCTAAAGGGAGTTTTCCCCTGTTAACAGCCTTTTGAGCAAACTCGTCGGGCGCCAGATCATCTAAAAAGCCATGTGGTAGTTCCTATTCTAACTTATTATTTATTCAACAGAAAATATTCTTAGCTTCTCCGGATTTCAAAAAGCTATACGTCAATCTGTTTTCAACCTGAAGTCCTTGCGTTATTTGATCTGAACTCCGAACATTCCGGAATACTTTTTCTTCCAGCTATGCCCTGTTGGCATTGGGATGCGGTGTTCACGGCGAAGATGGTCTATTGCACGTCCTTTCTCATATTGCTTGATAATCGAAAGGATTTTACTTTCGCTGATGTTTTTCTTTTCAAAATTGAATAGTTTAAATTTACAAAATTGTATAATATTCAACTTTCCGGTTTTTTGTAAGTCAATTTGTCTATGAATGATGTTGGCAGATATGGTTTTTTTACAACATTTTTCGCTTCTATATTTTTATCGGCGTGTATGCTTTCTGTGGCTAACATCAGCCACTTCCCGCGACGTGCAAATGACATGGATTTTGACAAATATTCGACCGATTTGAACAGGCACAAAACCGGGTTCTGGACCTTCAGAACTTCCTATGAGTATTATATTGAACGGCAGAAGGCAGTAGAAGAAAAATTGTTGGTAAGCATCATTGAAAAAGCATTACGCGAAAAAAGTTTTGTAATAGATTCAAGCGGCATTGACTCCGGCTGTGTTATTGCTGTAAGGGGTTTACGGGCATTGGAATACGGTGCGGTAACTGGTGTATATTATAAAATGTCAGGCGTCAAATTACAAATCTATATTAAGACGGAAATAACACAGGATTTTAGTGGCGGTCCTGCAAATAATTTAGCAAAAAAAATTGGAGTTATGATTGAAGATGAATTAAACAAATTGCTTTGAAAAATACCGCTTTATCTTCGGTCTAGGCTCATGGTGCTGGATCTTTTGCAAGTCATGACAGGACATGGTGCAAAAAACTCCGAATTGTCACGGGAAGTATCATTTTCCATTTTGATTAATATTTGAGTAAAAAACCTGAAGAAGGAATGTGGAATTATCAGTAACCGGGAGAAATATAAAGCCTTCAGTAGCTGAACAAATGAAACCATCGGAAACTAAAAGACCAGAACTTGCTTTCTGATGCAGCTTATTAAGCACCGTGATTCGATTGGACATCAGACGAATTAGTGAACAATTGAGGACACGAATTTTTATTTTTCATGCTCAACGTCGAAATATATCCGACTATGAGCATATCGTTATGAATTCTAAAAAATATCCTTTGGTGTTTTTCTTTTCTACTCGCGCGTGATTTACTTCCGCATTTTATTTTAAATCGTATTTAGCCTGTAAAAAAACCAATAGGTTTTCCGCGCGTTTATACATACGAAAGAGCATGGATAGATAATTATTTATAAGCGCCTGGGTAGTGAGCACCATTTGCGCATAATTCTTTAAAACTTTCTTTTCGTTGGTCAGCAACCTCACGGTATCCGGCATCGGTTTGCGGCTAAAACTACTATCCTTATTCATGAATTGTCTTGTAAAATTCCTGTCAAAAATAACTTCCGCTCCAAAAAATGTGCGCTTAACGGATTCGTAGAGTATCTCCGCCTGACCCGTAGCGAGGTCTTTGTGCGGCCCGTAATAATTCATTATGGTATCCGAGATTCCCTGCTCGCTCATCAGCCGCAGGTTGCCTGAAGTAAGCAACTGGCGAATGGTTCCATCGTTCCAGTCCATTCTCGCAACATTTGACACGTATCGGCTATTTAGCACATAGAGCTTTTTTTCTTCATCCAGAGTAAGAGATGGCTTATTCAGCAATGATGTCAACGTATCTATCCCTGAAACCTTTTTAATATTGGCGTCAATTATTTCCCTGAGACCGGTTGTATCGCCTTTCAGATCCGCGATCATGGAGTTAATGTATTGCTTCTCTTTTGAACTATCTGCCAAATGCTCCCTGATACTTTCCGCAAAAAAACCCATCGTTACGGCAAGAAATATCATTAAAAACTCCAGAAAATATTCTTTGAAGGTTTTCTTTTCCATGTTTGGGTGATGATGGACTTCCATGTTTTGGTTTGTAATGTTGAATTTATAGATAGTTCATGATTGACAATTCCCCATTATTCATTTTCTAAATGATATTCCTTATCGATCATGTCTATTAATATTATTGCCTGGTTGCGGTATTTAATTTCATTATCCATATAAACAAGCAACGTACCTTTTTCATTTCGTATCCAGGTGTAAAGTTCTTCAAGTAAAGGAGTGTCGTAGCGAATAAATACTTCACTATGGTGTGGTAATTTGTCAAATAGCGTGTCCGAAAGAAGAACCGGAGGTTCAGGCATTTTTATAATGTGTGCGCCCAATTCAACCACTTTCTTCCAAAAATCGTTGTAAAAATTGCCATTGTATTTTACCTGCTGATCATAAAACAAATTGAGTTCGCCAATTGAACTAATTATTTCCCTGTTGCGGATGACGCTGAAACCACCTGCATTCTTGAGTTGGGTGATGGTATTGTCATGTTGAAAAAAAGTGAATACCCACGAATAAAAGTAAGCGAAGTAATGGTAAAATGTATCCTGCGTGTCGATGACATGAAGCCGGCTAACGGGAATGCTCAATGCACTATCCATTTTTGTTATAAAGTACTTTTGCTGGTCAAGCACCACCCTCATTTCCGATGTATCTTTTTTTAAATCCTGCACCAAGTTTTTCATATAATAACCTTCTTTATCCTTATTCACGATATTTTCTCTGAGACTTTCCGCAAAAAATCCCATGCTTACCGCAAGAAATATCATTAAGAATTCCAAAAAATATTCTTTGAATTTTTTTTTCTTGTGATGCATGTCGGGATGATGGTGTATTTCCATAAAATAGATTCGGTTTTTAGTTTGCAGGTCTACATTCAAAATCTCCGATTCTGGACTTTCTTCACTCAGTTTTTAAATTATATTCTTTTTCCAGAAAGCTGATCAGCCTTATTGCAAAAGGAAGCCGTCGCTTTAAATTCGTTACATAATTTTTAGTAGCACCGATTTCGTAATCAACCATATTGAACAGCATTTTTATTTTTTGCGGATCATTGCTGATAAAAGGCAATGGCTTATCTGATAATGAATCATTTTTGATATAAGAACTGTCGTAAGTAACTGAATAATCAAGCACTTCACGAGCTGCTTTTATTGCATAATCGGTAGTGTTGGAGTAATAAACTTCAGCTGCATAAATAATTTTTACCATGTTATCATAAAATGAAATGCTATCAGCAACATTCTTTCTTTTTATCAGCCTTAGTCCTCCTGAATTTTTAAGCTGCATCATGGTCGCGTCGTTACTTTTAAAAACCGAATAATATCCAATGAAATTGCAGCTTTTAAAAAAATGTTTTCTTATTGCCCGATCTGATAAATTTTTAAGAGAAAAAGACATCACGTCTTGCATCTTTTCTATTTTCATTTTGTTTTCGGCAAGTACATTTACCAATGATGCTGTATCATCTTTCAGATTTTGAACCAGGCTGGTAATGTATTCCTTTTCTTTGTCTTTATCAGCTATATTTTCGCGCAGGCTCTCCGCAAAAAAGCCCATTGTTACGGCAAGAAATATCATTAAGAATTCTAAAAAATATTCTTTGAAGGTTTTCTTTTCAACGTTTGGATGATGATGGACTTCCATACTTTTTGTTTACAATTTTTGGTTTTGAGTTTGTATTTGGTTCACGATTACTATTTCACCATTCATTTCTATGAATTTTCTGCCCTGTATTATTTACTCTAGACTATATTTCTCCTGAATCATTTTAATAAGATGTATAGTTGAACTATTTTGCTGTTTTGCCCTGCTTGAATTAATTATAATTATTGCGCTGTAATAATGGAGCAACCCCACAAATTGATTCATTGTTTCGGCATCATTTGTGAGCAACTGCGGATTCCCTTTTGGAGGATTTACTTTATAAGGAAACCGTTGCAGCATATCCTGAAAAATTACGCCGTCAAAAACCCTGCCTGCAAAATCTGTATAACCGCTTAATTTGTCCATCTGCAGCACTGCCTGCTCTTTAAATGCAATTTGACCGGCATAATATTTTGAAATGGAATCTGAAAGTACATCATCACCAATCAACCGTAATGAACCAGAACTTTTCATCTCTTCGTACGTTCTGTCACTCAGCACAAATCTTCCTAGTTTTGTAGTAATGGACCTCGCAAAATAATACATAGTTTGACCATATTTGTCGTGATGGGGATTACGCATCATGTGTATGAGCGAATCAGTTTGACCAAGTACTTCATTTGCCCTGTCAGTAAAATAAAATATGTTTGCAGTGTCTGATTTTAAATCTTCGACCATAGATTTCATAAATTCTTTTTCCCTGCTTTTTTCAGCAAAGTTTTCCCTCATTTGCTCGGCAAAAAAACCAAGCGTTACAGCCAGAAATATCATAAAGAATTCTAAAAAATACTCCTTCCATTTTTTAGGTTTATGATGAATGTCGGGATGATGATGGACTTCCATGATAGCAATTTCAGTTTTGGTGTGTGTTTCTGGGTTTCAATAACCTAATTAGTAATCTTCAACTTTATCGCGGAGTTTTATTTTATTCCAAAACCGATTATAAATTCTCCGGGAACCGAATAGCCTTTCTCTGTCTTATATTTTTCAATAGAATCAATATACTCTTCGCATGCCTCTTTTTGAATATTTTCAGGGAATTTAAAATATGCCAATGCAACTGGTCCGCCTTCAAATGCCGCTGCACAGGCTGCTTCATCTGTGTCATAATCAAGCAAGGATTGGATTCTTTTGATTTTGACGGTTGAAAAACCGGCAAGTTCAAAATTTTTTTCAAGCACCTTGTCATTACCTAAATTGAAGAACATCGGGCATACTTCGGATGAAACCCGTTTGTCAACAATCTCAAATATATCTGCCCAGCCACAATTATCTCTCTTTCCCCACACCGCCGCAACACAGATTCCACCTTTTTTCAAAACCCGGTATATTTCCTTCAACCCGTTTGCAGGATTAGGGGTATACATTAACCCCAGTGCACAAATTGCCACATCAAATTCTTCATCATTAATTTTTAAGTCTTCACAATCCATCCTTTCAAACCTGATATTACTGATGATATTTTCCTTTGCAGTTTTATCGGCAAGCTCAATCATTTTGTCCGAAATATCTGTACCTAGCACAAACCCCTCGCTGCCTGTTGCAGCTGCTGCCCGGAAGCTTATTAGCCCCGTGCCACAGGCAATGTCGATAATTTTTTGCCCTTGTTGAATGTTAGCAAAATCAAACAAGTTGTCATGAGCAGGTTTCAGTTGCCGCTGCCATGAATTTTCGTAATGAGCGGCAGCTTTATCCCATCCGTATCGCTGAACGCGTTTTTGCAAGGCTGGTTCCATCAGTCATTAATTTTAGTAGATACTATATTTATCTTTCTTACGCATTTTTGCGCCCTTGAAAACACGTCAAGATATGGGCTGTGGTTATCTCCGTCATCTAACATCTGTTTGATTTTCTCTTCCGGTGCGTCGCTTTCAATGGTGATGGTATATCGCACTTCAAGATAACCCGGAGGGATATTCTTAGCTGCCGTGCCTAGCAAAGCTCCGTCGTCAAAATCAGCCTCTACTTCCACTTCCAGATTATTAACAGGGATATTTAACTCCGCAGCTTTCATTGTGTAGCCAATGGCAAGACAGGAACCAAGAGCTGCCCTACCATACACCCCGGGTGTAGGAGCAGTATTATTACCACCAATCCCTTCGGGCATATCAACAGAAAACTTCCAGCTTCCCTCACTGATTTCGCACGTTAGCCCGTTTACCATGCGTACTTTAGAAACGGCTGTATCCCTGCCCATTGCAGGTTTCAGGGTAAATGCCTTTTTGCATCTTTCCACAGCAATTTTTATTTTTTCTGTCTCTTGCATAATAAAATTTTTAAAAACCAGAATATGTCCGAAAAGACAGCCGCTAACATTAGGAAATTTTTCCTCCTTTTATGCAAATAGCTTTCTTTTATTTTTACATAAAACTGTTCTATGATAATTTGAAGATACTGAAAATTGATTGGCTAACTGAGCCAATGTTTTTTGATTTTTTACAGCCTCAAGCGCCACCCGGGCCTTGAAAACCCGCGGAAATTTTCGACGTGTTTATTTTTTCATTTGGATAGTTAAATTACAAAAAGAATTAACCAGCCCGGTGGTCTGAAATTTTGGGGAGTGACATAGTAACCGGATTAGCAACAAAAATGACGATCAAAGGCAGATAAAACAACAAAAGCAATTGTAATCTCGTGAATCTGAATTTAATCCCGTACAAACATGTGTATATCACCGTTAGTTTATTTTCAGATACAGAAGATGAAAGCGTTGATTCTAACGGGTTACAGAAGAATTGGTAACAGATGGGTAGCACGAAAGCCATAGATTAAAAGCAAAAATCAGGGACCAGGTACCCAAGTACTTAGAATTTAGTGCATGGCCGCTCTTTCCATTTATTTGTACGTGGTTAAAAAAGAAAGGGTGTATATTTCACTTTTCAACCCATCTATTACAGTTAGCCAAAACTTTACCAAATAAAAAAGATATTCTTATATCGCAACCGTGTTCTTGTTTTTCTTTTCTTTTTAATTGTAATCACTTATCTCGACAGAGTT
>DATGFZ010000351.1:0-6988 GCA_035308805.1 Puia sp.
GTTCTTATGGGGTTGGAAAAGCAAGGATCAATGCAGGAGACCTCGGGGCATTATTATTATTCAAGACAAAGTACATCAAAATAGCTAATCTTATTTTTACGGGCTTGGGGAGAAAACAAGGAAATACCAAAGACGGAATAAGAATTGATAAAAGCGAAAACATTATCATCAATAATATTGACGTTTCAGGTTTTCAAAAATCAGGATTATTTATTTACTGTTCAACAAAAATCAGGGCAACTCATGTATATGCTCACGAAAATGGAGCAGCGGGAATCGCCGTTGACGGTGTATACAGCGTAAAAGAAAGCAATTACAATATTTATATAGGCTATTGCACTGCTGAAGATAACCCCGGCGACCCGACAAATCTCAACAACCATAGTGGCAACGGGATTGTAGCGGGCAATTGCAAAAAAGTGATGATTGAATATTGCACGGCAACGAATAATGGATGGGATATGCCACGCATCGGAAACGGCCCGGTCGGAATTTGGGCATATGAAGCGGATAGCGTTATCATCCAGCACTGTCTCTCCTATCGCAATAAAACTTCCGTTGGCGGTGCCGACGGAGGTGGATTTGATTTGGATGGCGGTGTCACCAATTCGATTGTTCAATATTGTCTTTCGTATGAGAACCAGGGTGCGGGTTTCTCTATTTTTCAATATTTGTATGCTACTCCATGGTACAATAATATTTACCGGTTTAACATCAGTGAAAATGATGGCAGCATCTCTGATTCAAAAGCGGGCGCTTATATCTGGAACAGTTCGCGCGATTCAAATCAGTTTTATAATTGTTTTTTTTACAACAACACCATTTACAATTCAACTGGTTTTGCACTGACCTATTCCGAATTGAGCGAACGCAGACATTTCTTTTTTCTAAACAACGTTTTTGTCGGAGAAGACGGGTTGATAAATGGTAAATCTGGCGTTGACATTTTTGAAGGCAATGACTGGTGCAGTTTGAAAAATAATTTATCCGGCCGGATTGCCGGCTTACACATTGATCCGGCATTTAAGAATGCAGGCAATACAAAAATTACTTCTGCAAACCAAATTGGTCATTTTATTAAATACAACCTGCCAGCAAATTCTTTATTAAATAAGAAAGGAGTCAATTTATATAAACGATATAAAATCAATAATGGCGGAATCGATTTTTCTTCCAAAGCCGTACCATTAACCGGCATCGGTGCATGCTTCAGATAATTTTCAAGAAATTGTCAACTGCTTCACTAAAAATGAAATAAAGAAAAAACCAGCGAATCTGCTGTCATCCGTGAGAAATAAAATTTTTGCAGATCATGCCTTCATCAAATCATTTTTTTGTTGCCGTGTCTTTTTGTGAATTGGCTGTATCGGCCAATGACGGGTTAGTCGCATCACTGTTACTCGGGACGTTTATTTTAGCGGGATCATTTTTCTCTTTCTTGTCATAGTCTTTTGATGCGGTTCCGTGACAAGCCATGACACTTGTTGTGATTATTAAGGGAATCAGCATGTTTTTTGTTTTCATGATATTACTTTTAGAAAATAATCATTATTGCCTTTATTTCAACAGTAGTAAAATAATTGTGCCACAATACGCTTAGGTGTAGCATCAGTTCCTTTATACATAACGTGGCATAATTTCCTCGCAATGGATGTCCATAATCGGTCATTTGAGGTTTTCTTTCTCATTTTAGTCTTACAGTTCAGGGCAGATTTACGGCATATACTTTGGGATTTTTTTCATATTTATTAACCTCAAATAAAAGAAATATGCAACTCAAATCTTATCTGCCGGCTGCAACATTGATTTTTTTAATCAGTTGTGGAAGCAATAACCAATCGGCAAATACAAGTGATAGCAGTCAGACAAAGGCAGACAGCACCAATACGATGAAAGACTCATCCGCGTCGGCATCAATCACCCAGCAGGACACGAAATTTGCAGTAGATGCGACGAACATCGGCATGATGGAAATTGCATTGGGGAATGTTGCGCAGCAAAATGCCATGAGAAAAGATGTCAAGGATTTTGGCGCGATGATGGTAAAAGATCATACCGGAGCGGCGGATGATTTGAAGAAAATTGCTGACGCCAAACACATAACATTACCCAGCTCATTATCCGCAGACGATCAAAAAAAGGTAGATGACATGAAAGCAAAAACAGGGAATAAATTTGACAAGGCTTATATTGATATGATGATTGACGGGCATAAGAAAGCAGCGGACGAATTCCAGGACGAAATAAAATCCGGATCAGATGCAGACCTGCGTGCATTTGCCACAAAAACGCTTGACGTAATACACGCGCATCTGGATTCTGCACAAAAATGCAAATCAATGCAAAAAAGTTAAATAGCGAATCAGGGATGATCTTTAATGAAGATCCATGCAGGAATTACAATTAATCAATTTAAAAGAAAATTGCAATGGAAGGATTGTCGATTTCCAGGTAAAGGAAAAAGATATGGACGATTCAATTGTATATGAAATTTTTTGTGATAATCATTACCTGGTAACGTTATCAAGAGAAGGAAAAGTTATTTTTAGCAATATACAAGAATCAGATATTGAAAATTCCTGCATTGAAAAAATAATCCAAAAATTTAAAGAAGCATTCAATGGCTGGGGAGTTATTTATATTCTCCGATAGCAATTAGTTCATTATAATTTTTATCAAATGCAATTTCGTATATGCTAAGCAATTGACCGGCTGCCGGATCTGACGCAGCCAAAATCCATCCATACCGGTACCCCGAACTGTTCTTGATCCGAAAAGCTATATATGACTCGATATTGTAAAGATTATAACCCGTGTTGCTCGGAAGACCACTATAATAAATCTGAGTCTGGGAATTTGGATCAGAAAAATTGGCGGTATCCGTGCTTGTTAGGGTGTATCCTTTTGCAAGATCCTTTGTATAATATACAAGTTCTGTATCCCCCAATGAGCCGACTGCTTTAATAAGGGTTTCAAAAAATTGCAAACTATCGCCGCTGGCAAAGTAATTTGGCCCATTCTCCGAAGTCTGCCCGTCCACGCCCGCATTCCCTCCGTTGTTGGGAATTGACTGAATTACCAGCGAAAGGGTGTCCATTCCCCCGAGTGGAATGTAATAATATCCGACGGCTGAAATTAAAATCAATTGTGATACACTGGGATAGCCGGGGTAAGGGTTAAGGGTTATGCCGGATGAACCCCCCCTCAGATCAGAAATATTGCTGGGGACGGTATCGGTACCGCCACCACCTGTTCCTGTTGAGCCAGAGCCGCCTGTCCCAGATGAATTGCCTTTGCTGCAGGAAATGAACATCCATATTACCAATACAGCCAGGAAATGGAAGAGCCGGTAAAATTTTCTATTCATGAAGCGTACATATAGCCTCGAAAATACATTTTTTATCGTATTATTTCCCATACAATTTTATCATTGAATAGCAGTTAGCAAAAAATAAAAACAAAGAATGAAACCATTAGGAATAGAACGTGTCCAATTCCAAAAAAGTTGCCTCAATCGAAAGGCAGGATTACTAGTGATCAGAAGATTAATAAGAAGAATCCTGAATTTTGTAGCTTTGCCACCTCTGATTACCAGATGTTCGGGACGTAGCGCAGCCCGGTAGCGCACTTGCATGGGGTGCAAGGGGTCGCTGGTTCGAATCCAGTCGTCCCGACTTGGGTAGAATTCGAGCCACTTTTTAAAGAGTGGCTTTTTTTATTTCATTCTAAGACTCTTACCAGACTGGGGATTTCAAAAAATAAACAATTGATTCATTTCGTACGAACTTTGTCGTTTTGCATTACATATAAGATTCCGTCAGGAAAAAACGAGTTCCTGCAACCTGCGCACCCAGGCAGACAAACTTCCCGAATAACTGACAAAAAAATATTTAGAAAAAAATTAGAAAATTTGAAGCTGATTTCTTTGGATGATCATAATTCACAGCCAAATCGTTACACCATTTTTGAAGGCAACGCAAAAACGTTTTGTCTGAGATTACAAAAGATGATAAGAATTATTGCTTCACAATTTCAGTTCGTCGGCCGTGTTTTTACAAATTCACTTGTTATACGCGGCACTTTTTTACAGAGTCAAAAGATTCTAAAAGAAAAAAAATCAGTTGTCCAAGGGTGTGTTTTCCGATAAAAAAAATTCCACGGTTTCCATTGCCGGGCAATAACCGAGAAGGATTGTAAGTTCATTTTCATTTTCCAGTTGCATTATGTAGGGGCAATTTGTCTTGGGATTATTCCATTTTAAAGCGTTCCCAATCCCAACAATTTATGATTTGGGTTCTGCTGGTACAAAAAACATAATTTAACAGAGATTAATAACCTTACCAAAATTCCATTCAAAAAATTTGGAGATGCTAAAAACCGGCAATTCAGGGTTCGAATTCGTGCGCCATGACGAAAAGCGTCTAAGCAATCAGGCTTTTTTTTGTCTAAAGAAATGTTTTTGATCGCAATTGAATTTGGTTGATTGTATTTATTATTTTCAATAAGCTCATTTGGACATTAATTCAGTCACTCTTTTTGCATGACCATCGAGAACTCGCGAAAAATCAGGGTGTCACCATCCGGCATCATGCGGAAATTGAATGCCGGGTTGAACCGGTTGTTATACACTCCGGAAGCAAAGCCAACAACCGGTTCCTCGATCGCGCTGATCATGGCAGGCATAACGATTTTGTCCTCGGCGGTTTGCGTTCCAAAGCCCCGATAGGTCCAATTGTACCGGTAGAAAGGCCCCCCATCATATTGACGGTTAGAGAGCAGATAAGGATAGAAAACGATTGCACTGTCAATAGCAGAAATAACGGTTGTGTCGATATCCTGCGCTTGAGGATGAACGGCCACAAGGGTAAGGTTATTTCCGGAACGCTGCGTGGTGAATTCCCAGTTGCCGACAGAATAATCGTAGGCGATACCTGTGTCATTTGCCCCAAAATACAAGCTGTCATATGCGGGTATATCCGCCCACTGCTGTATCAGAGATTGGGCAAGAAACATCGAATCATAAGAAAAAAGCTCGGCTAAAACACCAGAATCAAGTATCTCCCCGGAATTAGTAAATGCCCGAATCGGCTTGAAGTCGGTATATTCCGCAAAGCGGTACGTTGAAGAGGTCGGGATAGTATACGAGTTGCTTTTCCTGCAGCTGGCGGGCAGGTAGATGCAAAAGACAACAAAGATAAAATACGGGATATAGGTTTTGGCACCCTGCATGATGGCAAATTTACCAAATTGTTGCATATATCATTAAAATCGGGAATCAAATTAAAATATCCTGAAAAATCTGACACTTTTTGTTTTAAGGGATGCCATGCCAACCTGTGGCAGCGCTTTTTTAACGGCAAATGGGCTATGGCAATTTGCGCATCAGTTTTTCTAATTTTTTTCTTGTTTCATCAGTTTCTTTAAGCGACAATGACTTTTTATAACATACAATGGCATCAGCGTCGTCATCTTTTTGTGTATAAATATCGCCAAGATAATTATATGCCACAAAGCCTGTTGGATAATTTTTTATATTCATCCTGAACATGTCTTCTGCCTTTTTATATTCTTTTTTACCCAATACATAAAAACCTAAATTATTTACTAAATCTTCAGGAGGCAAAATCGTACTTCCATCTTCAGCCGTGATCTTATACTTCGAGGATATGGTTTCATAATGATGTTGCAAAAAAGCTGCAAGTGAGAAAGCCGGATCGTCAAAATAGCTGTCCTGAAGGATGAGCTGGTAATCCGTAAAAATAAAATGCAAGGCGTCATACGTTGCCATCAGCGGAACCGAAGCATGGGTTTCTGCATCATAATATTGGAATCCTTTCTCGAGTTCATTTTGACTGCTGGCCATAATGATCCGGCTTAATTGCAGGATGCTGCGAGGATGAATAGTGCCATCAGTAGTGTCTCCCTGAAGTATTGTTGTATCCATTCCGGGTTGCTGGGTATGTGCCATGCCAAGGAATATGGCTCTGCCTGCGTACGATCCTGTTTTTAAAGTTTGCCTGGTTTCCTGCAAAAGCCGTTGTTTATCCCACCACATGCTCGGGTCAATAGCCACATAACTGTTGAACAATTCCCGATGATGCACCAGGGTATGGATAACCATCAAGCCACCGAGTGAATGCCCAATGATCATCCGGTAGTGTCCTGCGGGGTATACAGAATCAATATGTGGCATGAGTTCTTTTTCAATAAAGTTCATAAAAGCATCGCCGCCGCCTGATCGCTTACCAGCAGCGCTGTCGACCCACAGGCCACTGGTAACATGTGTCGGTGTAAGGTCCCTGAAGCGGTCAGTATTCAATATCCCAATGACGATCATTTCCGGAAAAAAAGAATTGCCATTTACAGAACTCAACAAGTCGATCATACCAACCACCCCCGTAAAATTCTTATCACCGTCGAGGAGGTAAACGACCGGGTACTTTCTTTTTGCTTGCCGGCTACCGGCAGATGGAGGCAGGTGAACCCAAAATTTCCGTTGCTCTTTCAATACCTGGGAATGTATACTGTCCACGGTGCCAATGGTTACTACATTATTTAATTGGGCATGTGAAAACAAGAATAAGAGACTAAAGAAGCAAGTGAAGAATGAAAATTTCATACCTGAATGTATAAATTGCATAAGTAGTTTTACAATAATTGTTTAGTCCGGTTAATAAGTAATGTTTGAATTTCTTGCGGAATGTTGCATTCGTCAGCCCCTAAAACTGCATTATTTTGTGGTTGGATCTGATAGAAAGACGATACAGTAACCAAAAAAAGGGAAATGATATTTTGCGCCTACCTGAATTTCCCCGGTAAGATTTTCAGACCATTTCCACTCGATGGATCTCCGGAAGCATGAATAATTATTTTATGGAGAAAAACACCTTCAAAATTTGCCTAAGCCTTCAATTACTAAAAATGCTGAGGTTCGCCTTTTGTTTGATACGGCTCAGCCATCCGTTCTCAAACTCTTCACGGGGTTTGC
>DATGFZ010000352.1:0-6130 GCA_035308805.1 Puia sp.
CCGGATATTGTTTTTACCCATTGGCCACTCGACTCACATCCGGATCATCAGGTTTCCGGATTATTGACGTTGACGGCCTGGATACGGGCGGACAGAAAATTCGAACTCTATTTTTATGAAGTGAATACCGGCAGTGAAACGATGAGCTTCACCCCTACCGATTATGTAGATATTTCCAATGAACGGGAAAAGAAAAAAGCAGCGATGTTCGCGCATAAAACACAATCACCCGTAGAACTGTATGATTCGCTTTTCAAAACAATGGAGGAATTCCGTGGGTTTGAAGCGGGCGTTAAAGCAGCCGAAGGTTTTATTCATTTCAAAGGAAAGGCAGAGCGAGCTAATATTTTAGGTTTATAATTTGGGTACCCGTTAACCCTTTATCATTAATAATATCTGCCGATCATATGATTATCAATTATAGTCCTTTTTAATTCAGCAGGATCAATCGCTCCTTCTTTCGAATAGACAATTTTTCCGCCCGGCTCAACAAGAATTGTATAAGGAAGCGCACCCTGCCAGTTTGGATCAACCGCCTCAATCAGTTTATATTTATTATCGGTCATGAAAATATAGTTTGGCGAGGACGCTTCCTGCCTTTTTAGAAAATCAAAAGCTTTATCTTTTTTATCCATCGCGTCGGCGCTCACACTGATAAATTCAAAATCCCTGTCGCGGTACATCCGGTTAATCGTTACCAGATCAGGAAACTCAACGACGCAGGGTCCGCACCAGGTAGCCCACAGGTTTATCATTCGCAATTTGGAAGAATTATTTTTCATCAAATCTTTCAAGCCATTTTCGTCAATCGTGTCCAGCCTGACCACCTCTTTCGCCCAACTTTCTTTTGCTTTTTCAATCCAATTTTTTTTGTCCGACCACTTAACCGAGCAGCCAAAGACTTTTGTTGTTTTCACGTTAACTTCTTTTCCATGTAATAATTCTTCCACCGCATTGCGGGTATCCAAAACATGCGGTGTCTTTGCATGCCTGTCTTCATCATCAAAGCGTCCCTGGTAACGAAGTTTTCTCTCTTTATCAAAAATAAAAACGTGCGGCGTGGCAACCGGTCCGTATGCCATGGACATTTTTTCAGTTTGCCCGTCATACAAATATGGAAAATTAAAGTGCCTTTCTTTTGCACGAATTTTCATTTCCTCAAATGAGTCACCTATGTCACTGAAATCAAGCTCGTCAGGTCGCAAGGCCTGGGGATCATTCGGATTGACCGCAACCAATGCCACTCCCTTATCTTTATAATCATCCGCAAGCTTTATTATTCGTTCTTCATAGGATTGCGCGGTCGGACAATGATTGCACGTAAAGATGATGATCAGAATTCTTGCATCTTTAAAAGAAGAAAGCGTATATGTTTTTCCATCAATTCCCGGCAAAGAAAAATCGGGAGCAGATGCACCGATCGGGAGCGTTGGATAATCATTATAATAAGCTGAATTAAATTGATGAAAACCGCATAACAACAAAAAGCCAAATATAAAAAGCAATTTGCGAAGCATCATAAAACGGAGTTTACGAAAAGTTACAAATTTTTATACTGAAAACGTAAAATTGAAAGTTATGCATTCAACCAAGAATTACTGCGATATCAATTTTAAGTATCTCAAATTATCCCTGAACACCTGCCAGCCTTCACTGGTGCTCATAAATTTTATTTTTTTTTGTTCGGCGTTCAGATTGCAGATCCTAAATAGCAAATCTCCATGGCGAATAAGTTCTTTCCAAACAAAAAACAATGAATGTTTGGGATCATAAATATGAGTTGGTTCGCTCCCGGCTCCGTTCAATTCAATAACGGAAAAATTTATCCCTTCACACACTCTTCCCAGTCGTTGTATTTTATATCTAGCCTGCCATAATAGAATTCCGGAACTCTTCTGCAAATAGCATCGACGGTCTCAATCAGTTTATTGTTAACCAGTAAAGTGAGATCAGTAAATTTTGCGCCACGGCTGTGATTGCCATAAGGAGCGAACACTTCATGAACTCCGGCTGGAAGTACATGTTGCAAAGCTTTTCCATAAGTGGTTTTTAACGCTGGCAATTGCAGCAAATACCTGTTCTTTTTCCACAACAATTCTTCAACCGTTGATCTCCCGTCACCTACAACAGAAATAAATTCTTTCCCGACTACCCCGAAGATATTACCATTTTGCTGACCAGGAAACCGATAGTAAAATATACCAACTTCATTTTTAAAATTTATAAATTCCTGCAATAAAAAATCAACTTTATTTTTTGCAGCATATGTTATCAGATCATCTTCGTTGTGTAACAATTTCACTTGTAAACCCTTCCATCCGAAATCCGGCTTGGAAATTAACGGATAATTGAAATTATTTTCTCTTATCAAAAACTTCAGATCACTTATGGTTGATTCAGCCTTGCAGAAGACTGTTTTAGGATAAAGCTCAGGAGGCATCAGATCATAAATTTCTTTTTTGCTTTCCATTAAGAAGCCGCCTTTTTTAATGAGCGGATTACAAGTATTAAAAAAGAAAAAAGAACGTGCTTTTAAACCAAGCCAAATCCAGTACACGTAAATTGGTGTATAGACCAGGTTACGGGGCCAATATTCCCGGTTAAAAATCCTTATAAATAGTTTTCGTGTATTAAAAATTACGTTTTTCGAAGCCGACCACCTGCATCTTGAATCCAGAGGCAGGATTTCACTAAACTTTTGACCAGTCTTCAAATCCCAATACAACATACTCGCGTTGGATTGCGACAATTTTATTGAAGTGATACTGACCGTACAAATTTTTCCATCGCGATTTATGATCAACCCGTTTTCAGGATCATCGGTTCCTCTGCAGACCGGTGAAAATTTAAGATGCTTTCTGAATTTATATTTTTTGTTGATCGCTTCCAATCATTAAACCAATTTCTTCTTTTACTTCTTGCTGTTTCATTATATAGAGTTACCGAAGACCAAATGTGAGAAATGGAAGGATCGAGATGCAAAGTGAATTTTTCAATGACATTCCATCGAAATTCGCACAGACGGCCGTTAAGAAAAATAATCATCGTGAAGGGTTCAATTCCTTCGAGTTCCATTTGATCAAAATAAATATCGGGATGCGACGATTTGATGATCTCGATAAAAATCAGGCCCCTGCTTTTGCGGGAGGAAATGGTTTGGCTGTGTTTTGTGAAAGCCCCATTAAGCAACACTGCCGCGTCACCACTGGTCTTCATAGCAATCCAGCTTCCGCCTGCGTCTTTATCTTTCGGATAAATTATTTCTGATGTGTTGCCAGCATATTTTTCCGGGAAGCTAGCGGGACTGCGCATAAAATGTTCGTCGCGGTTTGAAGTGAGATAAATATTTTCCCGGACCGGAATGAACGTTACCGTACACATGCGTTTCCGGATTTAATTGGTAATGCGGCAGCGCTGCGCTTTTCCGGCATTGACATTCCCGATGCAGACAGGATACACATTTTCATTATTGCCGGGCACCCTGAAGCGTATTCCAATGTATGGATACTATCTCGAAAAGGATTTGTTTTGGACTCCGGTGTTTTCAAGTTTATGGATACTTATTTAAAACATAAAATAAATTATTGAAACGGGTTTTATTTTTTTGTGGTGACCAAGGGGATTATTGTTAACCTTTACTAAAAAGCAAGATAAGAAAGTCATATAAATATAGTAAGAATTGATTATTATTTATGTTTACACCATATTCACAAGGGAGGCTTTTTCCCATTTACCCATGGCCTTTATCGTAGAATTACGTAAAAATTAATTTATCCGCTATCGTTTATTTTTTTATTTGAAAACGCATTTTTATTTTGCCATATCCTGCCCAACCGAATAACGCCTCACGATTCGGGCAATTACAAAATTATTGGTTTTTGTCAACCTGATTCTTCGCTAAAGCTTCGGGACTTCCGAATTATTTTCAACTTTATGAATCAAGGAAATTCATTCATGATGTCAATGGATAAAACAGGTTATCCGGGATCCGGGCAAATTTGGATTAAATGCTTTTCACCGTTCATGCCGCAACTAACAATAACCACTAGCCGATAATTGATGCTCTCCGAAAAATTGGTGCCATACAGGGGCCGCCAGAAGATGAAACGATGCTTCATAAAATCACAAATGCCAGATTCATCAACACCTGCTCTCTGTAAATGGATTTTCAACAGGATTATTTTGTTGACGATCCAAGCTTTATTATTCATAAATTTGTGTACCGATAAATAAAACTATGCCAGAAGCAATTGTACAATTAACCCACGCCAATATTTACCAGGGTGATAATCTTATCTTACAGGATGTGACCACCGCTGTTAACAAAGGAGAATTTGTGTATCTCGTGGGGAAAACCGGAACGGGAAAATCGAGTTTGTTAAAAACTTTATATGGAGATATTCCGCTCCGCGAAGGCGAAGGTGAAGTCGTCGGCTTTAATTTACGAGATATGGACTGGAAGAAAGTTCCGTACATGCGCAGGAATCTCGGTGTTGTTTTCCAGGATTTTCAATTACTGACGGACAGAAACGTAAATGACAACCTGAAATTTGTATTGAGATCCACAGGTTGGAAAGACGATAAACTGATGAATGAAAAGATTAATGATGTACTGGATAAAGTGGGATTGAGATCAAAAGGCTTCAAAATGCCTTTCGAAATGAGTGGCGGCGAACAACAGCGCGTGGATATTGCAAGGGCTTTATTAAATTCGCCGAAACTCATCCTGGCTGATGAGCCCACAGGAAATCTTGACCCCGAAACTTCTGATGAAATCATGCAACTGCTTTTTCAGATTGGCAGGGATTTTGGCTCGTCTATTATTATGGCTACGCACGATTATATTGTGATCAATAAATTTCCTGCGCGAACATTAAAGACAGAAAGAGGAAAGGTGATCGATAATGCTACCATATCCATTTAATAAGTTGCTCTGCGTTTTTCTCATTGTTAAAATGTTTTGAAAGGAGTTCTTGGCGCCATTGGGCTTCCTCAAAATCAAAAGGTTTCCGGTAAAGATTTTCTATTTTTTCTTTAAAAGAATAATCATCATTGCACACATGACAGGCAGACTGCAGCTGCGTCCCTTTGATGGTTTCATCATTCACCACACAGTGCCGCCCATTATATAATGCATTGAGCAATTTAAGTTTTACACCAGTGTAATTAAATGAAGGGAGAATATTGATCTGCGCTTTGGAAATCATATCCTGCATTTCTTCAACCGAGGGATTTGAAATAATGCAGGCGTGCGGATTTCCGTTGGCCTTGCGCATTAAGTTTGCAGATGGGTTTTTTCCCGCGATGATGAAAGGCACGTCAATATCATTAAAAACTTTTTTTAACAGCCAGCACGCCACGGCTTCATTTTCTGCTATGGATAAATTCCCATGGTACAGACAAAAGCAACCACCGTCGTTATTAAATTCCACTTTTTCAAAAGGAAGAAAAACCGGCAAATGAAAAACGTTTTTGGCCTCGCATTCTTCAGCATATAATTTAGCGTCCTCCGCACAAACGCAGACCACAATTGCTTTACCGGCAATTTTTCTTTCATATCGTCTCAACAGCTTGCTTTCGTGCCAGAAGTAAATTTTTTTTGCAATTCTTTTTTCAGCATGAAATAGCAGTTGGTAGTATTTATATTCAATATTATGAAGGCGTAAAATTATTTTCCTGTTTTTGAATCTTTCGTCGTTCAACAAATAAGTGCAGTGAACGCCTTCTAATAAAATAGGGAACTCATCCTTTAATAAATTGTCAAGCAGTTGTTGGCTTGAACGTGAGCAAACAATATAAGGAAGCTTATGTGAAAATCCCTTGTGACCCCGAACCCGTGGGTAGTAATTTACTTCCACGCAATAATTATTGAGTTCCGGCTGTTCACCACGACCATATTCAAAACAATGCAAATGAATCTTGATTCCTAAGCGATGCAAAGTTTTGATCTTGCAAAAAAGGTCAAAAACGCCTCCATAATCCAGTGGGTAAGGGACATCAAGACAAACTATATGAAGGTGCTTTTCCATTTTAGTATTTCCCGCAAAGGTGTAACAGCGCCAAGAAATTTATCAGGACTTTGCGCCTGACTGTCTTTTGGGGTAATTATTTTATTTGAAAAATCTTTTCA
>DATGFZ010000353.1:0-5893 GCA_035308805.1 Puia sp.
TAAAATTTATCTAATCCTTAACGAACAATTAAATTATTTTAACAACTTACTTAAAATATTAGCCCGTAATTTTCGTCATAATTTAAATCTTAATTATCAACCCAAAAGGAAAAAAAATGAAGACTAAATCAGTTTTTATATCGGTTATGCTGATTGCCGTGATGGGCATTGGAGCAAATGCCCAGGGATTTCATGTTGGACTGAAAGGAGGTGCAAATCTTTTTAAAATTGACGGACGCTCTTTTAATGATGAATATAATTTTTCTTACAACGTCGGCGCCTTTGCTGAACTTTATTTCACTAAAAACTGGGGTATTCAACCGGAGCTGTTGTGGAATCAAACTAATTTTCGAACTTCCCAGAATTTTAATGATATAGTTCCTAATGGATTTAATGACTTAAAAGGCAGTTTAAATTATTTAACAATGCCCATTCTGCTCAGCTATCGCCCCGCTAAAATCATTTCCCTGCAATTTGGTCCGCAGTTTGGAATTCTTGTTAATCAAACTGCTATTGTGGATAGCGCCAAAGCGGCATTCCGGCATGGAGATTTTTCTTTGGTTGGTGGTGCCCAGTTAAATCTTGGCGGATTTAAGCTCGGCGCCCGTTATTTTATCGGGTTGAATAATATAGGAGATGTAACCACCGTTGAAGCGTGGAAAAATCAGGGTGCGCAGGTTTATGTTGGTTTCCGGATTCTTTAAGTCATATTCCTTATACTTTATTTTGAACCTTCTTGTTTTACAGGAAGGTTTTTTATTTTAAGAATTCACGACTATTTTCGAATCGCTCATCAAATCAAATCCCGATTAAAACAATTTGCTGGCACTAAACTTGACTAATATAGCTCACCTAAAAAATAATAGGATTATTCGCCAACACGTGCTATTTTGTCACCTATTTGTATATGAAAGAATCGAATTATTTTCTCAGAGCTGAAGATGAAATGGAATTCATGCCGATCATCCCGTTAAATGAAAGTGATGGAGATTCGCTTAATGATCAAGAATTTCCCCGCGAACTTCCGGTATTGCCCCTGCGCAATACGGTGCTTTTTCCAGGAGTTGTATTGCCAATCACCGTGGGACGAGACAAAAGCATCAAAGCTGTCAACGACGTATATTCATCTGACAAATTGATAGGTGTTGTAGCCCAAAAAGACAGTAGCATTGAAGAGCCAAAAACCACTGATCTTGAAGAGATTGGAACAGTTGCCCGGATAATTAAATTAATTAAGATGCCAGATGGCGGGACCACGGTGATTATTCAGGGTAAACGAAGATTCAAGATCGGTTCGATTACTACTGACGATCCCTATTTCAAAGCCGAAGTGATTTTGCTGAACGAAGATGAAGCACCAAAAGACCAGGATTTCGAAGCGTATATTTCCAATATAAAAGATATAGCCACGCAAATCATTCAATTGTCACCAAACATTCCTTCAGAAGCTGCCATAATTCTGAAAAATATTGAAAATCCATCTTTCCTCATACATTTCGTCTCTAGTAATCTAAATGCAGAATTAAATGAGAAACAACAGGTCCTTAGCTTAAACAGCATAAAAGCGCGGGCTGATCTGCTTATGCAATTGTTGCAACGTGAATTGCAATTTGCCGAGTTAAAAAACAAACTTACCAATAAGACAAAAACGGAGCTCGATAAACAACAGCGCGAATATTTTTTACAGCAACAATTAAAAAGTATTAAAGATGAACTGGGCGGAGATACCAATGAACGCGAAGTAAAACAGATGCAAAAAAAAGGCGAAAATAAGAAATGGAATTCCGCCGCAAGAGAACTTTTCAAAAAAGGAATTGAGAAACTGGAAAGAATGCATCCTTCAACACCGGATTATTCAGTGATTTATAACCACCTTGACCTGATGCTGGATCTTCCCTGGGAAGAATATACCAAAGATGAATTTGACCTGAAGAAATCAAAAAAAATTCTCAACACTGATAATTACGGGTTGGACAAGGTTAAGAGCAGGATCCTTGAATACCTGGCAGTCCTGAAATTGAAAGGTGATATGAAAAGCCCGATACTTTGTTTTATAGGTCCTCCGGGAATCGGGAAGACTTCCTTGGGAAAAAGTATCGCAAATGCTATTGGAAGAAAGTATGCTCGCATTAGTTTGGGTGGTTTGCATGATGAAAGTGAAGTGCGCGGCCACAGAAAAACCTATATCGGTGCAATGCCCGGAAGAATATTGCAGGCAATACGAAAAGTAAAATCATCAAACCCGGTCATTGTTTTGGATGAAATAGACAAAGTCGGCGCAGACTTTCGCGGCGATCCATCTTCGGCATTATTGGAAGTTTTGGATCCGGAGCAAAACAATACCTTCTACGATAACTACCTCGAGCTTGAGTATGACTTAAGCAAAACATTATTTATTGCAACGGCAAATGATATTAATCACATCCAACCCGCATTGCGCGACAGGCTCGAGATCATTGATCTGAGCGGATACGCGGTTGAAGAAAAAATTCAAATTGCAAAACGCCATCTTGTTCCCAAACAACAGGAAGCTCATGGTTTGAATAAAATAAATTTCGGGATCAGCGATAAAGTTCTTGAAAAAATTATTCAGGATTATACGCGTGAAAGCGGGGTACGTGAACTAGACAGGCAGCTGGCTTCCATTATGCGTTACCAGGCAAAGGAATACGCCACCAAAGGAAAATTAAAACCTTTGTTTTCTACCGGAAATGTGGAAAAAGTTTTAGGCAAACCAAGGTACAGCAATGATCTGTACAAGGTGGCATATATGGCCGGGGTTGCCGTGGGTTTGGCATGGACTTATGTTGGTGGAGATATTTTATTTGTTGAAACGAGTTTGAGCGAAGGAAAAGGAGAGTTGAAATTAACAGGCAATCTCGGTAATGTAATGAAAGAGAGTGCGATAACTGCTTTAACTTATCTTCAATCCAATATAAAAAAAATCGGGGTTGATGCTGATATTTTTAATAAGAACACCATTCACATTCATGTTCCTGAAGGCGCGGTTCCCAAAGATGGTCCAAGCGCTGGAATTACAATGATGACGTCGATTGCCTCGGCAATCACAGGCAAACGGGTAAAGCCCTATCTCGCCATGACAGGGGAAATCACTTTGCGTGGACAGGTATTGCCAGTAGGTGGCATAAAGGAAAAAATTCTTGCAGCAAAACGAGCCGGTTTAAAAGAAATAATTCTTTGCTGGCAAAATGAAAAAGATATTCTTGAAATAAATTCCAGTTTCATCAAAGGGATTAAATTCCATTATGTCAAAACCATGCAACAGGTCCTGGATATTGCACTTTCATGACAAAAGCTTTCACAAAATTTTAATGAACTCTTAGCCCTTGACAATGTTATATAAGTATCAACCAGATTTTTCATGTTGGTTGTTTTAAGGGTTAAATAATCCCCCATGTCAATGGGGGGTTTATTATTTTATCGCATATTTAAAAAGGAATACATCAAAATAGAGAGAAAAACTATTAGCCGGTTTATGGGAATATCCGCCACAGTCCAATTGATCAATTAACCATTTGCTTTTCTCCTTTAAAGGCAACGCGCGGTTTTAATCCCAGCAGATCAAACATCGCGTTATCCTCTTCAAAGGAAGGATTTGGCGTAGTCAATAATTTATCGCCGGAAAAAACAGAATTGGCGCCAGCCAAAAAACACATCGCTTGTTCAGCCACGCTCATTTCTGTTCTGCCTGCGCTCAGGCGAACCATAGTCGCGGGCATTAGAATTCTCGCAGTTGCGATCATCCGAACCATATCCCAAACATCCACTTTAGGATTATCCTCGAGTGGTGTTCCTTTAATTCGTACCAGGGCATTTATGGGAACGCTTGCCGGATGCTCCGGCAACGTTGCGAGTGTGTGCAACATTTTTATTCTGTCTTCATGCGTTTCACCCAAACCGATAATGCCGCCGCAGCAAACAGTAACACCTGCTTTGCGAACATTCTCCAGAGTTTTTAACCGATCATCGTAAGTTCGGGTGGTAATGATTTCATCGTAATATTCTGCCGAAGTATCCAGGTTGTGGTTGTAGGCATACAAACCGGCGTCAGCTAATTTTTTTGCCTGAGATGCGGTGAGCATCCCCAGTGTACAACAAACTTCCATTCCCAGGTTATTGACTTCTTTGACCATATCCAATACACGTTCAAAATCCCTGTTGTCCCTTACTTCACGCCAGGCAGCTCCCATGCAGAATCGTGTTGAGCCGGCTTGCTTAGCTTTGTTTGCATATTTAATGACTTCTTCTTTTTGTAAAAGAGGTTGCACTTCAACATTGGTATGATATCTCGCCGCCTGAGGACAATAAGAACAATCTTCGCTGCATCCACCCGTCTTGATCGATAATAATGTGCATACCTGTACTTCAGCGGTATCATTATGTTCACGATGAATGGTTGCAGCGCGGTAAACCAATTCCAATAATGAAATATTGTATACATTCTGTACTTCAGAAATCGTCCAGTTATTTCTAATCATATAGATCAGTGTTTATCCTGTAAAAATATGCTGCTATCTTTTAACAAAGGAATATTTTCTTTAAATAATTTATCAAACACCATTCGAAACATATTCACATTGGTGATGCTGTCATAAAACAAATGATAATCCCTATCGGGAAAATAAACGGCATTTTGATTTTGAAAATTACTTGCAGAATTAGTAATTACTCCGTTCTCGCGAAAACCATGATCCCCCATAAAAATAATTACAGCTGAATCATTGGTGTTATGCAGAATCGTTGTGATTACTTCTTTTATTTTGTTGTTTGTGTATGGGATATAATCAAGATATGCCTGCGAATATTTATTGCTCATGCTTTCTTTATAAACAGTTGCCTTATCTTTTAAATTACCATTTTTATCAAAAAAGAATGGCGGATGGGGAAGATAAATGTGCCCATAAATAAATCGCGGATGTTTTGCTTTCGTTTCACTTTCTCTTTCAATTCCAGCGATTAATCTTTCATTATTGGATACCTGTTGATAAAATGTGTTTTCTGTAAGCCATTTAATTTCCCATTTTCCGGTGTATAACATCCAACCAATATCTTTTCTTAAATATCCCAGCAAGGTTCTGTCTGTTATAAGTTTTGTCTTTAAAGGCAGGAAAGATTGTTCAACCTTTGCAGGGTTTCCAGCAAGGTCAAACACGGAATAATTCGCAATGTCGTAACCCTGATAAGATAAAAACTTGATGACCTCATTATCCTTAATAAGATTATTACAATAAGCATAATCGTCAGCAGTACACGCTGAAGGGTTAAAAAATCCTCCCAAATAAGACATGTTCAAAGTAGAAGACATAGAGAACGGAGTGAAATTATAATTGCTCTTGCTCTTTGTCTGAATTTGAAATCCATCTTTTGTTAGAAAGCTGTCAAGGTCGGAGTTGTCGTAATTAAATCGTTGTTGTAAAGAAAGCGAACTGGCATATTCATCAAATAATAAAAAATAAATATCCGGCTTTGGACAATCATTGCAGGTTCCGTAAGTATTATTTTTCGCAAAAGAATACACAGATAATTTATTTGGAGGAGGAAAAAATATTTTCCAGGCTATTCCGCCTACATCGACGACCAGGTAAATAAGAAACAACGTATTAATGAATAAGCTCAGCTTTCTGAGTGGGCTGTTACTTCTTTTCAAATAGACTGCCAGACCAATTCCGAGAATTAAAAATGCCGGAATCAATACAGAATACTTATGTAAAAAACTTATGTGGGCTATAAAAAAATCATGAATGGCTCCAAAAAAACAAAAAAAGGCCATCAGGTAAGCAGCCATCAATGCGGATTTTACATAATTTTTAAATATCGGCCACAATAAAAAATAAATAAGGGCTGAAGCCCCTGTGTATGTTACCATCAACAA
>DATGFZ010000354.1:0-8866 GCA_035308805.1 Puia sp.
TGTACTGCTCGCAATCATTTCTTTTTGCCACATCTTTTATGTCTTCGAGAAGAAAAGAATGCGTTGTCAATGTCTTTTTCTTTCCGAGACTATCGGCAAAATTTACCGTCAGCAGCCTCACCCGAAAGCTCAGGTCAGTAATTAAATTATAAATTTTGTAGGCGATGAATTCTTTTAACAGGTATTGGTCGTATACATTGGAAACCTTGCACTCATTGACCAGCTTTAATGATTTGAGGGAGGACAACACGGAGGATTTATCGTAATTGAAAATGACTTTCAGCGGCGGAACATAACAGTAATCGTGTCTGAAATGTCCCCGCACTTCAATTTCTATGCGGTCATTTACGCTGGTGCCGTTGGAAAGTTTGGCCACTGCGGCGGCGGGTAGAATAAAACCCTGTTTGTTATTTTTAAAAAGTCTGGTGGTATTGGTAACAATAGTGAGGTTAAGCATCGACGTGTCTTTGAAAAATTCTTCCCGGAACCCGGAATTGGATTGCGCATGTGTTATTTGCAAAGCGCAGATGCAAAACAATGATAGTGTTGAACAAAGACGTTTCACGGTTGATGTTTTTAGAGTTTACAAAGAAGCGATATCCCGCACTGGCAATCTGGATAGGTTATCGGCCGATTGCTGAGTTTAAATTACATTAAAATTTTATGAATTAGAAAAGAAAAAAATAACTTACATCATATAGCGTGATCATTTACTGAAATCATCTGCCATGAATTACCAGGAGCTACTCAAAAAAATTTCAGCATATGTTGTTCAATTTTTTCTTGAGCATCCGCACGATCATTTGTATTATCACAATTTGGCGCACACGGTAAAAATTCTTGAAGCGGCAACCAAAATCAATGCGCATTATAATTTAAACGAAAGGGATTACTTCATCGTTTGCGCAGCAATATGGTTTCACGATACGGGAATACTGATGACAGGCCTTGCTGATCACGAAGTAAAAAGCGCAGAGATCGCAGAAAGTTATTTGACTCAGTCTGGTATCGGTCCGCAGGAAATATCCGAAATAAAAAATTGCATCCTTTCAACAAAATTGCCGCAGCATCCCCATTCACTGGTTGAAAAAATTGTTTGCGATGCGGACCTGTTCAATCTCGGAACGACCGAATTTATTGAAAACAATAAACTCGTAAGAAAGGAGATGGAAGAATTCGGACATGAGAAAATCAATGGATATCAATGGAGGGCAAGAACGATCTCCTTACTCGAAAAGCATCATTATCATACGGAATTTTGCCAGCTGTTATTAAATAAAACCAAAGAAGCCAACATGAAAAATCTTCTTAAAAAACAAGAAGAAAAAAACTGGCAGAAACACCCGGCTAATCTGGCTCTTTCAAAAACAGCAGGCTCAGAAAAATTCAACGAACACATCAAATCAAAAAAAGTTTCAGCCCATCATTTGCGAGGCGTGGAGACGATGTTCAGAAATTCATCTTCCAATCACCAGCGGCTAAGCGTCATGGGGGATAACAAAGCTTTTATCATGATCAGTGTAAACTCCATCATCATTTCTGTAGCGCTTGGTCTCATCATCGGAAAATTCGTCCTCAATCACAAATTGATCATTCCAACCATTTTATTGCTTTCAGTCAATGTGATCGCGATCATTTATAGTGTTTTGGCCACCAGACCGCGTATCATGGGTGGAACTTTTACAAAAAAAGATGTTGAGACAAAAAAAGTGAACCTGTTATTTTTCGGAAGTTTTTATAAAATGCCGCTTGAAGATTTTGAATACGGTATAAGACAAATGATGGATGACAGTGAGTTTTTGTATGGAACACTCATCAAGGATATTTACTGGCAGGGAAAAGTTTTGGGTCGCAAGTTTCGACTGCTGCGTATCTCTTATGATATTTTTATGTACGGAACCGCATTGTCTGTGATCGCCTACATGATTTCTTCCCTGGTAAATTTTTGAGTCAGAGATCGTGATTCTTGTTTCTTTTCTCATTGAGCACGAGCTTGTCTGCGCCCGGGACCTCATGATTTTCCAGGTCTTCCAGCAATCCTTTATCGGAAAGATCGAGTGTATGTGAATTTTCCCAGTCAGCATGTGCAATTTGCAAAAGTCTTTCAATCACTGCAGGGTCGTGAACCTCAATAGCAAGTTCGCGGCGGTGATCAAAACTTCCGGGAGTCAGATTAATCGAACCGATGATCGCCCTGCTGCTGTCGGCCAATAACATTTTTCCATGCAGCTTCAGGTGCTTGAGCTTGTGAATCTTAATGCCGACGTCTTCCATGATTCTTAAACCACCAACTCCCTCGACCAATTTTTCCATTTTCAGCGTATGCGGCGGACGGGCCATCACGTGCACTTTTACGCCTCGGCTTGCCGCACGGACTATCCTTTCAATGATCACCAAATCCTGGAATCGCTCATTCTGAACAAACAACGTATGTTTTGCCTCATCAATGAAATTGGCAATTCTTGTTCTGCCGTTATTGCTGCACCAGATAAGATGGGCGTGTTCACCCGGTTCAAATTCCCTCCTTTCCCAATCCGCTTCAAAACATAAAACGATTTCTTCCACTTCCTTTTTGTGATGGGTGATGATGGCATAGTCCCTGGTCTCGGTCAAATTCTTTGTTTCCCAATTCAACGATTTTACAAAGCCTATTTTCTCATCAACGACCATCGATTTTTCATGCGTGATGACAAATGTAGGGTTCGAATCGCGCACTTCAATGCCGGCGTCTTCAAGCAATTTCCTGGTATCCTCATTTTCTTCTTCGCCATTTCGCCGGGCGGGATTGAGCATGACCTTTACGATCACACCGCGTTTTTTTGCGGCAACAACCGCATTGATCAGATCCGGATCAGAAAAAAGGAACATTTTTATCAGGATAGACTGCTCGGCACTTTCAATGGCGCTGATGATTTCTTTTCCCGTGTCGTCGGGAAGGATAATGATGGAACGATGGGACATAGATTAGTTTTTCTAATTAAATATTTAGACGGGCTTATGCAATGGATGCCCTGTCCAATTTTGAACGTTGTAAAGGTCGGCATAAATTTCTCCTTTCTCCATCAATTCTTCGTGGGTTCCCTGTTCTGCAACACAGCCGTTTTCAATCACCATGATCTTATCTGCATCACGAATGGTGCTGAGTCGATGGGCAATGGTGATCACCGTCCTGCCCTCCATCAGTCGTTCCAGGGCTTCCATGACAATCTTTTCGGATTCTGTATCCAGCGAAGCAGTTGGTTCATCCAGAATAAGGATCGGTGAATTGCGAACGATCGCCCGGGCAATACCGATGCGTTGCTTTTGCCCGCCGGAAAGCGTAACGCCCCTTTCTCCGACAAGCGTATCATATCCGTGCGGCATTTTACTTATGAATTCATCAGCGTGCGCAAGTCTGGCTGCTTCTATGATCTCCTGGTCCGTGGCTTCGGGTTTTCCATAAGCAATGTTTTCACGGATGGAGCCGAAAAATAAAACAGTATCCTGCAAAACAAATCCAATCTGGCTGCGCAGTTTATCGATAACGTAATCAGAAATATCTATGCCGTCAATCAGTATGCGCCCTGCGGTGGGATCATAAAAACGCGCGATCAGGCTGACGACCGTCGATTTGCCGCTGCCGGTAGGCCCACAGATCCCGATCCGCTGTCCGCTTGCAATGGTAAAATCCGTGTTGTGAAGAATGGGTGATTCTTTATCGTAAGCAAAACAAACTTTATCAAAAATGATGTTACCCTGTACCCTGCCCGGGTCCCTGGCATTGGGTTTCTGGGGTATCGAAGAATCCGTATCAAGAATGGTTTGTATTCTTTCCAAAGCCACCGTTGCCTGCGCAACAGCAGTAGCCATTTTTGCAAGATCCTGTATAGGACTGAAGAATTTATTCATGTACCAGAGAAAAACGGTCAGCGCGCCAACCGTCATCACTTTTGTCAGCACCAGGTCAGTTCCCCGCCAGAGGACCAGCGCCGTACAAACAGAAACAACGATGGTTACAATGGGCGAAAGGGCGGACTTGATCTTTCTGGCATGAAGTGAAGCTTCGATGGTTTCTCTGCTCACTTTGTTTAGCCTGTCTTCTTCCAGTTTTTGCCTGCCAAACGCATTTACCGCGCGGATCGATTCCAATCCTTGCTGCAATACCGTGAACATGGTGCTTTGGTCCTTTCTTACTTCGCGGGTCGCTTTTTTCATGGCTTTTTTAAAACGGATAACAAAAAAAAGCAGGAAGGGCATCACCGCTATGGCTATAAGGGTAAAGCCCGGGTTAATGTAAAACATGATGACCAGCATTCCCGCTATGGTCAGTGCATCCACCAGGATGCCGAGTAAGGTGGATGACGCAAAATCCTGTATGGTGGCGACATCTGCCGTAATGGTGCTTAACAGCTTTCCCGTTTGATGAGAGTCATAATAAGCAAGGGAAAGAAACTGAAGATGATGATACATTTTCTTTCTTATATCATTGGCGACATATTGCGCAACACTTTCGTTATAATAATTTTCCAGGTAGCTGGACAAGGAACCAATGATGGTTATCACCACAAAAAAAACAGCAGCAATCGCCGCAAGTTTAAATTTGCTTTCATGCTGGCGCGTAAATTCCATCCAGCTTAACCATTGTGGCAAAGCATGCTGACCAACCACATTATCAATGATTATTTTAAGCGGCCAGGGAGTGGCAAGACTTGCCACCGTTTCAATCAACATCGCAAGAAGAATGATAAATACCCATTTTTTATAGGGCCGTGCCAGCCTGATGGCCCACATCATCAGGCTAAAAAATGATTGTTTTGGTTCACCCGCCGAACCAGGATCAATATTTTTTTTTAGGAATTTTCTTCGCAGCAAATCTGCTGTTTTTATCCGGGTCATCTTGTAAGCAGTTGAGTATGGAGAAAACTAATACATTTCATTTATTATTCGGACAAAGCGAACAGTATAAACTATTCAATCAACATTAAATTTATTGAATTTTTTGCTCAGGATCATTATTTTCTTGCCTGCTGCTGAAGCCGGCGTGAACCACCAGGGAATGGCTGAAAAAAATATCATTGTAAAGAAGATTAAAACAAAATGCCAAGATACGGATACTAAAACCGAAATGAGCCGTAGAACCAAGGTGAGCCGTCAATCATGGCCAGGCAAGCGGTCTGCTCAGCAGAAAACCGGGATCAGTTTTGTCAAATCACCTCATCAGCATAAAGCCGGGCTTGAGCCGGAGAAAGATATACGCCAGCAAGATCCGGATTCTTTTGAGGGGGAGACCTCAGGTGCAAACCCACGCAACAACAAAGCCATTCATCAGGCGGTAGTACACATCCAGGGAGACAGGTTCCTCCTTTTTAAAAATACATTCCAGCATGCCGTTATTGCGATTATGCTTAACATCAGTTATTTCCATGTGCATCCTGAAATCAATTTCGCCGATTCCATACCATTTGAATATGGCTTCTTTCGCGCTCCAGTAAACGGTCATCAGTTCAAGCTGAACCTGAGGAACATCAACCAAACCAACAATGTATTTTTTTTCTTGTTCGTTTAAGAATTTGTCAGAGATATGTTTGATGCGCGGGGTGATCAGCTCGATGTCTACCCCTACCCTGTTTTTTGAACTGACGATTACAGCGGCAAAATTGCCGCTGTGTGAAATGGAGAAATGATATTTCTCATTCTCCAAAAATGGTTTTTTAGTATCAGCAATGACAATTTCTTCCAGTGGGAAATCATCAAACAAAGCCGTCAGCGCATATCTCCCCGCCAGATGCTGCAATTTTTTATATGGATGTGATACATTATTTTGCAGGGGAACTTTCTCTAAAAAAAAATCCTCGGGCTCTTCAATGCGCCAGACACCCAGCTTGGTGGCTTCGTTAATATTATGTTGATAAAACAGCGGCATGTTATTGAATAAAAACAAGAAAGTGAAAAGCGAAAAAATTATTTTTACAAATTAACGAATAAACAAATTAACATGATCCTGAGCGACAAAAGCATTCTCGGCGAAATTGAAAAGGGAACGATTAAAATTGTACCTTATTCGAGGGAGTGCTTAGGCAGTAATTCCTATGATGTGCATCTCGGGAAATGGCTGGCAACATATAATGAACACATATTGGATGCCAAAAAACATAACCTCATCAATTATTTCGAAATCCCCGATGATGGTTTTGTTTTATACCCGCATATTTTTTATCTCGGCGTAACAGGGGAATATACAGAGACGCATGCCCACGTTCCGTTTCTGGAAGGAAAATCCTCCACCGGCCGGCTGGGTATTGACATACACGCTACCGCGGGGAAAGGCGATGTTGGCTTCTGCGGCAACTGGACGCTGGAAATTTCCGTGAAACAGCCCGTCAAAGTTTATAAAGGAATGCCCATCGGGCAATTAATTTATTTCCCTGTTGTCGGTGAAATTGAAGTGAAATACAACGAGAAAAAAAATGCCAAATACAGCGGGCAGATCGACAAACCGGTCGAGAGCATGATGTGGAAGAATTCGTTTTGATCAGCAGATCACCCGTTAACGTTGCCGCAGCTCACATTGCTTGTTTCCCATATTTTTTATAATAGGCAATCAGCCAGGCGATCACTTCGTCATAACTCATCAACCCCTGCGGTTGCTGGTTCGCCTGTAAAAATCTTCCGTACAGCCGGCCGATATAAGGGTCGATGGGATTTTGATATTTTTTAAAAAAAATCCTCAGTTCCTTATAGTCATTCCTGACAGCGGGATGGAGCTGATCACGATAATTCTTTACCAGGTTGGAATCCCGTACATACAAGCCGCGGGCAGCATACAGGTACATATCGAAATACACGGAGTACCGGAATGCCACATTATCTGAAGATTTTGCAGCGAGATAGCCCGAAAAATTGGCTTCATTTTCTTTGGCATATCCAAGCTGGTGACCCATTTCATGACAGGTGGTAAAGGGTTCGATGGACATGGGAACGGTTGTGTTTACCTGTGCCTCGCCGGAAAACGGATTGTAATAGCCGGTGAACCCGAGATAATTTCCGGCATAGCTGAATATGGAAGATTTAACTGACGGTGAATGATAGGCGAAAAAATTATTTTGCCTTTCAAGATCATGATAGGACACCACGGCCTCCCTAAATAAAAAATGTTTGTTTGTCAGCTCCGGTCTATCAACGTGTGCCATGGAATCCGTTTCATTCAACCTGTCAACGATCATTTGCAGGGTTTCTTTCAACTCGGCAGTCGAATAAGGTTTTACGTCAAGCTGCAATTGGTAAGCAATGCCAAGACGGTTGTAATTCAATCCCCAGGTCAGGTTAAAAAGAATATAGATCCACAAGCACAAGAAAATTATTCTTCGTACCACGTATAAAAAATATGCCCGTGTCAGTCGTCGCAGAAAAAGTTTTTTCAGAAAAGAGACCAGCCTGACCAGTATCCAGATAAAAATAGCAGCATAAAAAATATCCCCGGCGCTGAACGGGATCCAGCCAAGCAATATTCTCTGTGTTCGTGAAACAACCGGGTAAATCCCGGATGAATAATAATGCTCAACCGCAGTCGGAAACAAAGAAAATATTTTAATGGCAATGGCTGCGATAATGAGAACGATCCAGGTAATTTTTCTTTTCCTGTCCATGGTATTAAAAATATGCCAATATTACTGCATCGTCATAAATTGCATGTTAATTTAATTGTTTGCTATGAACCTGGAATTTAATAAAAACGAAGATTCAATGAAGATGGCATTAAGCCAGTTGAAAAACCGGTTTGAAAAAATTGCCTTGGGCGGCGGAAAAAAAGCGATCGAGAAGCAACATGAAAAAAACAAGCTCACTCCCAGGGAACGCATCAATTATCTGATTGATGAAAATTCTTCTTTTATCGAGATCGGTGCATTTGCCGGATACGAAATGTATGAAGAACAGGGTGGATGTCCTGCCGGCGGAACAGTTGCAGGCATCGGGTATGTCAGCAATCGCCAATGCGTGATTCTTGCCAATGATCAAACGGTAAAAGCAGGAGCATGGTTCCCGATTACCGGAAAGAAAAATCTGCGGATGCAGGAGATTGCCATGGAAAATAATTTGCCGGTTATTTACCTGGTTGACAGTGCCGGCGTTTTTTTGCCCATGCAGGACGAGATTTTTCCCGACAAAGAACATTTTGGCCGCATCTTCCGGAATAACGCCCGCATGAGCGCGATGGGCATCACGCAAATTGCTGCAGTTATGGGCGCATGTGTTGCAGGAGGCGCTTACCTGCCCATTATGAGCGACGAAACATTGATGGTGGAGGGGAATGGGTCTGTGTATCTTGCAGGACCTTATCTGGTGAAAGCCGCGATCGGTGAAGATGTCGACACAGAAACCCTTGGAGGGGCGATAACACATACAGAAATTTCCGGCATTGCGGATTACCGGTTCAAGACCGAAGAAGAATGCCTGGATCACATCAAAAGAATATTTTCCAAACTCGGACAGGATCAGCAAATCCCAATCTTCAATTACTCATCACCGTTAGCTCCGAAGAAAAACATGGAAGATCTATACGGCATCATTCCCCTGGATGCTTCAAAACCTTATGACATGCTTGAAATCATTGAACGCATTGTGGATGATTCTTCCTTCGATCAATTCAAAAAAGACTACGGCAAAACCATGTTATGCGGTTATGCACGGATTGAAGGATGGTCTGTCGGCATTGTGGCAAACCAGCGCAAAATGGTAAAAAGTAAAAAAGGAGAAATGCAAATGGGCGGCGTGATATACAATGACAGCGCAGATAAAGCCGCACGATTTATCATGAATTGTAACCAGAAAAAAATTCCGTTGGTTTTTCTGCAGGACGTCACCGGTTTTATGGTTGGCAGCCGCAGCG